>JAIOTF010000114.1 GCA_021107195.1 Anaerolineaceae bacterium
GCCCTGCCTTCCTATGCTAATGGTGCAACCGTGTTGTGAATTGAGTAGAACCGATGGAAACGATAGACGCAATAGACTGTTTTACACCTACTTGTGTGACTCTGTAGACATGATAGAGACAATGGAGAAGATAGTGTGATTTTACGATGACTCTTATTCATGAGCGGGTAATTGTCTAGTCCTTAGACTGTGTATGTCCCTGCTCAATTTCCCTACAGCAGGCGTCAACCACCCTGGGGTCCAGCAGGGTGCCCTTATCCTGCCTGATCTGCTCCAGCGCTTTTTCAATACCAAGCGCCGGGCGGTAAGGGCGGTGAGAGGACATGGCCTCTACTACATCTGCCACAGCCAATATCCTGGCTTCAAGCAGTATTTCATCACCCTTGAGACCCTGCGGATAACCGGAGCCGTCCATCTTCTCATGATGCTGATGGACCATCCGGGCTATCGGCCAGGGGAACTCAATATCTTTCAGTAAGTCAAATCCGACCTGGGAGTGGGTTTTGATTATTTCGTATTCAAGTTCAGAAATCTTGCCCGGCTTGCTGAGAATTTCAGCGGGGATATGGATCTTACCCAGGTCGTGGATCATCCCTGCCATACGAACGCCTTCAACCTGCTCTTCAGAAAGGCGCATCTCGCTGGCAATGGCAGCAGACAGGTCAGCCACGCGTGTCTGGTGGCCGGCGGTGTAGGGGTCGCGCACTTCAACGGTGGCCGCGATGGTGTGGATGGTGCCATCCAGGATTCTACGCAGCTTCTGTTCACTCTTCCGCAGGTCTTCCTCTGATCTGATGCGCTTTATGGCGATGGCTGCCTGATTTATGATTGTTTCAATCATGTCCTTAAAGGGAGCGATATCACATTTAGATAAAATGGTAACTCCGCCAGAATCAAGGGCGTGCCAGGTAAAACCAATCACATAAATATCTGTGACATTAAATTCATTTTCAATAATATTACAAATATTTCTGGGCACTTTTCTGGCAAGCAGGTTATATAAATCACCTTCATATTTTTCCAACTTACCGCTGTTGAATGAGCGGAGATGGTTTGCGGGCATGTCTTTAAGCTTATAGGCCGATTTGAAAGGATCAAATTTGAGCTTTTGAACCAGGGTTTCATAGCGGTCGCCAAGCCCATCAACTCTGATCACCTTTACTGCCTCAATCTGTTCATCATACATAGTGGTGATAACATATCCATCGCCGATCAACTCTTGAATCTTTTTTCCGACCAACTGGTAAATATCTATGCGCTTATCCTGATTGACAATCTGCCTTTGTGTATCCGACATAACGATCATCGCCTGCTCTATCCGCACCCGCTCGGTAATATCTCCACCGGAACCCAATGTGCCAATGCTGTGTCCTTTTTCATCCCTTAGAATCGCGTTATGCCAAGCGATGATCCTTTCCTCTCCGGATTTTGTAAGGACCAGATTTTCGTAAAATTCAACCGATCCAATCTCCCCAGTCATTATCTTTCTGAAAACCCTTTTCATTTCCTTTCTGCCCCGTTCTGGCAAGCAAGTCTCAAACCAGTTCTTACCGATCAGTTCATCTCTTTCATAGCCAAGAATATCCAATCCTTTCGGGTTTATGAGGGTAATCTCGCCTTTCTTGTTGAGCACTAAAAATGCCACTCTGGCAATGTCCAGATATTTTTGGGCTTTATCCCGTTCCTGCTGCAATTCACGCATAAATGCCTTGCGCTCGGTAATATCTCTAACGTTGGCCTGACAAATTTTCATGCCCTGCAATTCCATGCTGGTCAATAAAACAGTGGCGGGAAACTCATGCCCATCCAGGCGTTTATGCACCCATTCAAAATTGTGTGAGCCTTCTTTCATTACTACAGCAAACATTTTCTGAGATGCTTCAGTTGATAAGGTACCATCAGGCTGGTATTCAGGGGATAAAGATGCCGGGGTTTGAGAGATGAATTCTTCAATATCCTTACAGCCAAACATCTCTATAGCAGCAGGATTTCCGCTTATGAATCTCTCAGAAGTTTCCATCATTATGGCATCTCTGGATGAGTCATAAAGAGTTCTGAATTTCTCTTCGCTCTCCCGCAGCGCTTCCTCCGCGAGTACCCGCTCGGTGATATCTTCTCCGGAGCTTAATATTCCGATGATGCGCTTTTCTTCACCCCATTCCCACAATAGCACGCTGTGCCAATCAATGATCCGTTCTTCCCCCGATCTGGTCACGATAGTTTCCTCAAAATGATCGTGAACCTTGTTTTCTCCTGTCATCAAATTAATATATCTCTTTTCCCCGTTTTCCCTCTCTCGTTTTGGTATAAAGGTATCAAACCAGTTTTTTTCAATCAGTTCTTCTACCTGATATCCCAGGATGCTGGCTCCTTTCTGGTTCACAAGTGTGATCTCGCTCTCTTTATTCAGGGCCACGATCATCACTCCCGCGATATCCAGATATTTTTGGGCTTTCTCCTGTTCCTGGCGGAACGCCTCCTCAGCCTGCCTGCGCTGAATGGCAATGGATGCTTGTTCGATAAACAGCTTGATTATTTCTACGCTCTCTAGCTCAACACCCTGGGGAAGAAAAATGACCGCAGATCCAAACAACCGCTCATGCTGAACAAAACCTATTGTATATATTTTGTTCAGGCGAAACAGTTTCTCGATGGCGCGGCATGCAGGTTCCGGAACTGTCTTGAGAAATATTCCGTACAAGCCCCCTTTGTAATCATGTAATTCGCCGTCGGTAAGATAAGCGAGGGCTTCATCTTTCGCATCGTAGTTCATTCCCACGGGATTTCTTCCGATGCGTTCCGATATACTTTTTATATATTTTTTTATTCCTGCAACTGCGCGGGTAGTCAATATACCTTTAGCCTGATCAATTGAATTAACCACGACTATTGACTCTCCGGCAAGTTCCTGCAACTGCTCACCAATGAAGCGATGCAAATCTTCTTGTGGGGAAAAATCAACAAACTGCATGGCTGTCTTGCTCAGATAAGCAATATTTTGAATATGCTGCTGCTCTTTTTCCTCAACCTGCTTACTGGCGGTGATATCTTCCCCAAAAGACTGGATGCTGATTTTCTGCCCTTCATTGTCAAAAAGTGCGCGGTTTGTCCAGCGCATCCAGCAGGCTTCACCGTCATGCCTGATGACCCTGTTTTCAAATGTTTGTATCGGTGACTCTTCTGTGATCGAAGCGAGATTCGACACAACAAATTCTCTGTCTTCCTCCGGTACTGTGGATATTATGTTCATACCGATCAGCTCATCACGTTTTTTTCCGAAAAACTTGCAGGTCTCCTGGTTCACGAATGTGATCGTTCCGTCAAACAGAAACCTGTTAACCATTCCGGGTAAATCTTCAACAACTGAGCGGTAGCGTTCCTCGCTTTGATGCAGTTTTTCATCAGCCAGCTTGCGCTCGGTGATGTCTTTAGTTGTTCCCTGAAGACCAATCAGCTTACCCTGGCTATTGAGAAGTGCCTTGCTGGAAATCTCTATATTCACTTCATCGTTCTTGCTGTTAAGTATTTTGGTTTCAAATGTAACTTGAGTAAAAGTCTTATAATTTGTAATGGCTTTGGCAGCTATAGCACCAACCTTTAAAAACTCTTTTTTCTTGAAATGCGAACTCAGTTTTGTGCCAACCCACTGTTCCGGTTTAAAGCCCAATATTTCTTCCAGAGAAGGGCTCAAATAAGTAAATCTCAGCCTGATATCCAGCACCCAGATACAATCAATGGAATTCTCTGCTAATAGACGGAAGTCTTCTTCGCTCTGTTGTAGCATTTTATTGGTTCTGGCTAGTTCGTCTGTGCGCTCTTCCACCAATTCTTCAAGGTACTCACGATAACGAATCAACTCATCCCGGGCGCGCTGGTGTGCTAACGTGTTGCTGATAGTATTTGGCAGCGTGATAAGGTAATTGGAATCCTGGTCCTTGATCAAGTAATCAGCAGCCCCGGCATTCATCGCCTGAACAGCGATTTCTTCATTACCGCTCCCCGTAACAATGACAAAGGGGATTTCTCCTACATCCTCGAACAGGTCGAATGCTGTGCCGTCACCAAGTGCATGATCCAGCAGCACGACATCGAATTTTCCGGCGCGCAGAACGTTTCTGGCTTCCGCAACAGACCCGCAAATTTTATAGTCATAGGACAGATTCTCTTGCTTGACGAAGCGTTTAAATGCCATCTGGTCAACCTGATTATCTTCGACAAACAAAACCCTGATACGTTCTTTCATATCTCACCTATCCTGAGGAAATTCGCTCAATGTCCAATACATATCGACTGTTTTCATCGCCTCAACAAAATCCTGGTAAGCTACTGGCTTGACAATATAGCCAGCTACCCCCAAATCGAAACTGTCCACTTTATCCTGCTCTTCTTCAGACGAGGTCATCACTACCACCGGGATCTTTCTAAATTTCGTGTCCTGCTTTGCCACACTCAAGAACTCGATGCCGTTCATGCGGGGCATGGATAGGTCCAGCAGGATTACGCATGGTTTACTGTTATCCGGGCTCCTCAGGAATGACAGGGCTTGTTCCCCGTCGCCGGTAATTTCAAGGCGGTTGGTCACGTTAAGGTCTTTCAGCGCGCGCTGGACGGTCATAACATCTACCTGGTCGTCCTCTACCAGTAAAATTGGTTTATTGCCTCTCATTTTTTTCTCCTTCTTTGGGTACTGTGAAAAAGAACGTGCTGCCTTCGCCAACCACTGATTCCAGCCAGACGCGCCCGCCCCACAGCCCGACAATCTTTTTCACCAGCGGCAAACCGATACCGGTGCTTTCGGTTTTATAGTTGCTGGGCGCCAGGGTTTGGAACATTTGAAATATCTTATCAAAATACTTCTCATCGATTCCGGAACCATTATCAGCCACACTGAACAGCCAACTATCTTCCTTGCCCACGCAGCCAATTTTAACAAAGCCCTGCGGCTTGTCTATGAACTTAATGGCGTTGCTTAACAAATTCAGAAATACCTGCTCAAAATAAGTATACATACCCTCAACGGCAGGCAGTTCATTTTCGATGGATATCTGTATGTTTTCCGGCGGAGCCAGAATCTCTATGGTTTCATTCACAAGCTGGTTGAGGTCCACGCTTTGCACCTCTGCTGCCGCGCGCCCGACCCTGGAATACTGCAGGATGCCCTCAATGAGTAGATGCATGCGCTTTGTGCGGCTGATGAGCAAGCGCAGCTTCTCCTGACCATCCTGATCGAGAACTTCCGTATAGTCAGACGAGATCCAGTGTGCCAACTGGCTGATGCCCCGCAGCGGCGCTTTCAGGTCGTGGGATACAACATAAGCAAAATCGGTGAGCTCCTGGTTGGTATCCTCGAGTTCTCTGGTGCGTATAAATACCATCTGTTCCAGGCCTTTTGAATATTGTTTCAATTCTTTCTCAGCTTGTTTGATCTCGGTGATATCCCGCAAAGTCTCTATCGCCCCAATGACTTTACCATGATGGTCTCTCAATGGAGCAGCAGTAAAGAAAAGCCACTTATCGTCAAGGCCGGGGAAGAAATCCTCGACCTCATAAGCCCCTTTTATGAGAGTGGATTTGTTATACTTGCTGCCGTAATTTTTTGATATATCTTTCTCTGTCGCTTCATCCATTATTAAATCGGCCAAAATAGGTCTTTCTTCAGAGTAGAAAGGCAGCCACTGTTTTTGGGTACCGACCATTTCGTTCGCAGGAAAGCCTGTAAGATTTTCACAGACTTTATTCCAGTGTGTGATGGTGTGCTTTTCACCAATAACAAAAATTGGAGTCGGATTTCCCTCGATTATTTGCTTAAGTCTTTCCTCACTATCCCGGAGTGCATCGTCACTCTCACGCTGCCCGCGCAACAAGTTTGATGCCAGCACGCCTCCCGCCAGAGAAACGAGAAGGAAAACAGTTCTTATGAAAATATCGTGCGCCGAGACATTCAATGCCAGTGAATCCAGAAAAGAAGATTCGGGTTGAAACACCAGTGTGCTGATAGTGCTGTCAACTATCCAGAAGAAAGCCCCAACCAGGAATGCGGCCCTGATAATAAAGTTTGTATTGACCTGGTTATATTCCTTTTCTAATCCAAAAAACTTTCTCACAAATCCCAGGTTCAATAATACATCAGCCAGCAGCAAGATGATGTATCCAACCACCGCCTGTTTTATGACCACAAAGATAGAGAAATCCATCGGGATCGTATCAGGCGCGTTAGAAGCCCAGGTCCAGGGCGGGGGATTTAAACTTATCGCCCATCTACTTAATGTAAACAGGTTAATAGTGTTGAGTATCCGGAACGGGATCTCAACAGCGTACGCACTTAACCACCATTTAGAGTCGGTTTGTTTTGTGCGAAAGTCAGCCATCCACCCGTGCCAAACTATCCATAGGGTAAATGGGGGGACAACCACAAATGTGGCGTAGCCATTACTGGGACCCCATACCCACCACATCGATTGACAACCGCCAACAAGAGCCGATAACAGGCCGTACTTCCACCCCCAGGCAAAAGTTACAAGCATTGGAAATATCAATCCAATCAAGACGGTTGCCACATAAGGCGGGAAGGAGAAATTAATGGTATGGAAATTTAAGGCAAAGCCCAACAATCCAAAAAGAATGGAAATGATGATTTTATAAGTAAAACCCTTGCGGATGGCCTCTCTCATGATTTCCCTACACTTGTTTGTTTCATACAATGAATGTCATCAGAACATTTGGCAGGCGATATAAGGTGATTTATTCGATATTATTATTATTAATAGTATACATCTGAAAAGCATCAAACTAGGATATTAGCCTTTATGAACGACTTTAAGGTACCGTTTGACAACAACCTGGCGGAGCGGGAACTGCGCATGATAAAAGTCAAACAAAAGGTTTCCGGGTGTTTTCGAACCATAGAGAAGACTCAAGCCGACTAACTGCCTGAGTAATTACAAAAAAATATGCGCACTACTTCCAAAAGGGCTCTTTTTTTTGATGGCTTCAATATTCCCCCCTTTTTTTATCCTGTTTACCAGGAAATGATCGTATCCAGTTCTCCTCGGGTATCCATCGTTATCTGCTTCCATGAATCCAGTGGAAGATGGATATACGCCGCTGTGACTTTAGGAAAACGCAGGACGGTGCCTGTCAGCATCTGCAAGAATTCCTTCAAGCCTGGGTTATGCCCCACGATCATCACACATTGCAATTCGTCAGGCATTTGGTGCAGCGCTTCAATGAATGCCTGGGGTTCAGCCAGGTAAAGGCTTTCGTCGAGAACGATTTCTGGTGCAGAAGCAAGTTGTTTTACAACCCGCTTTGCTGTCTGGTTGGCACGGCGAGCAAAGGAAGACAAAACTCTCTGAGGCAAGATGGCATAATTTTTCATGATCCTGCCCGTTTTTCTTGCAGCTTTCCTGCCTTTCGTGTTCAAAGGTCGTTTTACATCGTGCTGGTCATTTTCTCTGGCTTCTGCGCTGGCATGGCGCATCAATATAAGTGTTTTCATCCCTGTAGAATCTCCCGGATCTCCACCTACTGCTATATTTTTGAATCTTTTTATTCACACAAAAATTGCTCTTCCATAATTATAGAAGAGCATTCGCCATTAGTCTGTTAAGAATTGTTTAACAACTGCCTTGAAATTCAACATCTATCTCGCAAAAGAAAACTGTTTCAGAGAAGCCCAGATAGTTTGATCAAGCTCACAGGAATTTCGATAACAAATTGTTAACCTTATTTTGAAGAGGCGTTAAATTGCAAATGATACTATCAAAATGTTATACAAACATATTCTTTTCACAAAACCAAGGAGTAGAAAATAATGCGTCGTTTGTTGATTACCGTAGTTCTTTTAGCCGCAGTATTGATGGCGTCCTGCGCCCCGGCTGATGCACCTGCCACCCCTGAAGAAGCTGCCCCCGCCGAAGAGGCTGCATCAGGTTCGATCAGCGTTGCCGGTTCCACCACTGTTCAGCCCCTGGCTGAGTTGTTCTCCGAAGCCTTCATGGCTGCCAACGCCGACGTCACCATTGATGTTCAGGGCGGCGGTTCCAGCGTAGGCGTCAAAGCCGCTGGCGAAGACACTTCCGACATCGGAATGGCTTCCCGCGAAATCAAGGACTCCGAATTGACTGAATTCGCAGACCTGGTGATCTTCACCATCGCCCGCGACGGTATCGCCGTGGTTGTGAATGCCGATGTGCCCGTTGACGATTTGACCCTCGAACAGGCCCAGAATATCTTCGCTGGTGAAATCACCAACTGGAGTGAAGTTGGCGGCCCAGATGAAGCGATCATCGCCGTGTCCCGTGACGAAGGTTCCGGCACCCGCGCAGCCTTCGAAGAAATGGTTATGGGCAAAGAACTTCTCATTACCGAGAACGCAATCCTGCAGCCCTCCAATGGCGCTGTCCGCACCACCGTTTCCACCACCCCCGCTTCCATCGGTTACCTCTCGTTCGGTTACCTGGATGACACCACTAAACCGGTTTTGATCGACGGTGTTGCTCCGAGCGAAGAAAACGCCTCCAATGGATCCTATCCGGTGGTGCGCCCGTTGAACATGCTGACCAACGGCGAGCCCAAAGGTGTCATAAAAGCTTTCCTGGATTTCATCCTGAGTGCTGATGGCCAGGCCATCGTTTCAGAGGAAAGCTACCTTCCTGTCAGGTAGTCATCTCAGACAAGAGCAGTATCTCTTGATCTGAAGTGGAACAGTAACCGGCGTCCCCTCTCGTTTGAGGGGGGGCGTCAAATTGCTGAAACAGGGAAATCCAATCCCATTACTGGAGTAGGTATGGAAACCAGACGAATCGTTGATCGCGGTGTGAAATATATCCTCTTTATCAGTGCCATGATCTCCATCGTGATCGTTTTTCTGATCGCCTTATTCATTTTCCGCGAAGGTGTTGAAGCTTTCAATACCGTTGGCGTAAGAACAATGCTTTTTGGAAAAGTCTGGCGGCCCGGGCAGGAACAATATGGCATTCTTGCCATGATCCTGGGTTCTATCCTGGTCACCATCGGAGCAATAGTATTGGGTGTGCCGCTGGCGATAGGCGGGGCCATCTTCCTTGCAGAAGTTGCGCCTGAAGGTATTCAGGCTGTTGTGCGCCCTGCTATTCAATTGCTGGCTGGTATTCCATCAGTTGTGTACGGTCTGTTTGGGATGGTGGTTTTGGTGCCTCTCGTGCGCAAGATCCCGGTCCCTGGCAATTCAGGATTTGGTCTTCTGGCTGCATCGATCGTGTTAGCCGTGATGATCCTGCCTACGATCGCCAGCATCGCAGAAGATGCCATCCGTGCCGTGCCACAAAGCTACCGGCAAGGGTCTTTAGCCTTGGGGGCAACACACTGGCAAACGATCGTCAATGTGATCATGCCGGCAGCTCGATCTGGCATCATTGCCGCGATCATTCTTGGCGTTGGCCGTGCACTGGGCGAAACCATGGCAATGATTATGGTCATTGGCAATTCCGTGCTCATGCCAAGCCCAATGACGAATAATCCGCTGACTCTTTTCTTGCGCCAGGCCCGCACACTGACAGGGAATATTGCTGTTGAGATCAGTTACGCAACCGGCGTACACGAGAGCACATTGTTTGCAACTGGTGTTGTGCTCTTTGTGCTGATCATGGTCGTGAATATTTCTGCCCGCTTCGTGATGCGGGAACGCCAGGCAATTCACTAGCAAGCTACAGGTACTAATATGATGAGTGATAATAAAACTATTGAGATTCAACATGAAAATATCCTGCTCCAACAAAAAAAATCAAACTTGAGCCTGCGGCACGCAACACAAAGTGCATTCTTTACGATACTCTGGATTGGCGGTATCATTACCGTTCTGATCTTGTTAGCTGTGACAGGGTATGTCATTTTCCAGGGATTTAAGGCAATCGATCTTCAATTTCTGATTACCCCTCCAAGAGGAGGACTTTCTGGTGAAGGCGGCATTTCAACCACGATCGGCACCACCCTGTATCTGGTATTATTGACCATCGCCATAGCCACCCCTCTCGGAGTGGGCGCTGCCATCTTCCTGGTAGAATATGCAAGCGACAACAACATATCCTCCAGATTCCTGAAAGGCATGATCGGTTTTTCCCATTTTGGCGTTGAGACCTTAGCCGGTATCCCCTCAATTATCTTTGGACTTTTTGGTTATGCCCTATTTGTTTCGACAATGAAGTTTGGTTTTTCATTGCTTTCTGCCTCACTGGCAGGCGCATGTCTGGTACTACCGGTCATCATTCGTACCACAGAAGAAGCTTTGTTGGCCGTGCCCAGGAGTTACCGGGAAGGAAGCCTTGCCTTGGGCGCAACCAAATGGCAAACGATTCGCAAAGTGGTGTTACCTGCCTCTTTACCGGGAATCATCACCGGCATCATTCTCAGTGTTGGCCGCGTTGTGAGTGAAACCGCCGTGTTTTATGTCACGCTGGGCGGCAGCTACCGTATGCCAAAGTCCATTATGTCCAGCGGCCGCACGATGGCCTTGCATTTGTATTATCTTGCGATGGATACCCGTGCCTTTGAAAAAGCAATGGGAACCGGCGCGATCCTGATTCTCAGTATTATTCTGATCAACCTTTTGATCAATTTCTTGTCCCGCCGATTGACGGCAGGTTTACGGGGTGTTCAATGAACAACACTAAACTTGAAACCAAGAATTACAGCATGAACTATGGCAGCTTTCGTGCCCTGGAAGACATCAACATGCAAATCCCTGAAAAACAGGTTACTGCCTTGATTGGCCCGTCAGGCTGCGGGAAAAGCACCTTCCTGCGCACCTTTAACCGCATGAACGATCTCATTCCAGGTGTCTGGATTGAAGGTGAAGTCACCATGGAAGGGAAAGATATCTTTGAAATAGATGTGGTCAACCTGCGCCAGCAAGTGGGCATGGTTTTTCAAAAACCCAATCCGTTCCCAAAATCGATCTTCGACAACGTCGCCTATGGCCCGCGTGCCAACGGATTGACAGACCGCAATGCATTGGCAGAACTGGTTGAGCACAGCCTGCGAGGTGCAGCATTATGGGATGAAGTAAAAGATGATCTGGATAAATCCGGCCTTGCGCTTTCTGGCGGGCAGCAGCAGCGTTTGTGTATTGCCCGTGCCCTGGCAGTTGAGCCCAGCGTGATCCTGATGGATGAACCGGCATCTGCGCTTGATCCAATTGCCACGCTGCGCATTGAAGAATTGATCCGGGAGTTGAGAGAGAATTACACGATCGTCATTGTTACCCATAATATGCAGCAAGCAGCGCGTGTCTCCGACTTCACAGGTTTCTTCTACACCGGTGAAAGCCGCACAGGAAAATTGATCGAATTTGATCTGACGCGCAACATATTCACCAATCCTGCAGATAAACGCACTGAAGATTACATCACGGGGAGATTCGGATAATGAGCCGCGAAACGTTTGACAGAGAATTACAAGCATTACAGGATAGAGTTATTTCACTGGGCAGCCAGGTTTCCGCCATGTTGATGGATTCTGTTCTGTTCCTGAAGACTCGCGACATGAAAGGGTCGCGCGAGATCATCAAAACTGATCACAAGGTGAATGAGATGCGCTATGCGATTGAAGAAGAAGTTCTCGCTTTGATCGCCTTGCGTCAACCTGCTGCAATTGACCTTCGCACCCTGGCCGCTATTCTCGAGATTGCGGGAGAACTGGAGCGCATCGGTGATTATGCAAAAGGAATCGGAAAAATCAACCTGCTCATCGGCGAAGAAACCCTGATCAAACCAATCATCGATCTGCCGATCATGGCCCAGAAAGTCCAATCTATGCTGGATCGCGTCCTTGAAGCTTTCATTGATCGAGACATTGAAGCTGCCCGGGCCATCCCGAAAGATGATGATGAGATTGATGATTTCTACAAACAGGTTTATACCGAATTGGCCGCTCTGATCATGGCGAAGCCTTCACGTTTGGAGCAGGCCAATTATTTGTTGTGGGCAGCGCACAATCTTGAACGTTCCGGCGACCGGGTGATCAACCTGTGCGAACGCATCATCTTCACCGTGACTGGTAAGCTGGAAGAAATCGATTAATACACAAATTGAGTCCCCCGCTGTACAAGTGGTCGGCCAAACTGTATAATACAATTTCAATAAGCATTTGCCTGGCTTGGCAGTATTCAGGGCACTCTTGAGAGTGTTTTCCAATTGATTTGTTCTGGTGTGTTTCAAAACAACTCGCAGTGCTCACGCCGGCAACGATGTTCACAATGAGGTGAAATATGGCTCGAAGAACTTTCGACCAGCAAATTCAAAACCTTAAAGACGAGATTCTCATCTTGGGCAGCATGGTAGAAGAAGCCACATTGAGTTCCGTTGAAGCACTTAAACGACGCGATCTGGATGCTGCCCGCCAGATCTATGAATATGATGTGAACATCAACGATCGCCGTTTTGCCATCGAAAACGGCATACTGATCCTGATCGCCACGCAGCAGCCTATGGCGCGTGACCTGCGATTGATTGCCGCCATGCTGGAAGTCATCACGGAACTGGAACGCATGGGTGACTATGCGAAAGGTATTGCCAAGGTCACGCTCCGCCTCGGAAAAACCGAATTCTCAATCCCCCACAATGAGATCCGGCGTATGGCCGATCTGGGGATCGATATGCTCCATCGCGCGCTGACCGCCTTCATTGAACAAGATGCTCGTACAGCAAGCCTTATCCCCGAAGATGATGACAAGGTGGATGCTCTTTATCTCCACATTTATCACCATCTTGTCAGCGAAATGATCGCCAATCCGGAGGTGATCGACCAGGCCAACCTGCTCATCTGGGCTATTCACAATCTGGAACGGCTGGCAGACCGGGTGATCAATATCTGTGAACGGACTGTCTTTATCAAAACTGGCGACATCTTAGAGCTGGACAAGGAATATCGGCTCTTCAATGTTGACGATGAAGAGGAGGAGGAGGAGGAGGAGGAGGAGGAGGAAGAAGACCTCGATTTCATGGGGGAAGAGGCTGCTGACCAGAATGGAAATGCTTGATTCAGACAAGATTTTTGCCATACTTTGAATCAAATCTGACCCGATCTCCCCCAGCCTTTCTGGGGGTTCTTTTTCCCTGCAATTGAACTTGTCTAAACATTTTCCCGATTTCTTTGTATAATAGTTTCAACCCTATGAATTCTTTCATCAATGAGATGACAAGCAGATATCATTGAGTAGTTAAGGCAAATCTGGAGGAGAGTTGAAAGCCAAAGAAGACCTGACGGTTTGTGCCTATGGAGCTGCTGCCCTTCTGCAACACGTGAATAGTTTGCGGGAAGAGTGGGAAGGCGTATGTCTGGCAGAGGATATCGAATACGTACACCGCATGCGAGTCGCCACGCGTCGTTTTCGCAGCGTGTTTGATATCTTCTCGGCTTGTCTGCCTAAAAAGAAACGGGCTGCATGGGAAACAGAAATCAGCCGGTTGACGAAAGCCTTAAGCAAAGCTCGTGATTTGGACGTGCATATTGCCATGTTAGAAAGTTTTTCACAAACACTCCCGGAGAGTCAATACCATCCCGGTGTCCACAGACTTCAATTGCGCTTAAACCAAAAGAGGGCACATGTGCAGCCACAAATCGTGGATGATCTGAACCGGATGCGGAAAATGGGTGTTCTCGACGAAATCGAGAAGGCATTGCAGAAGATGATCCCGCCGCAAACGGAAACGCCTTCCCCCTATTCACCGCCCTTATATCATCTGGCTTTCAAATCGATCAATCGCTGTATGAATAACCTGCTTGGCTATGACGGCCGCATTCAAAACCCCAAGAAGGTAGAAGCTCTGCACGATATGCGTCTGGAAGCAAAAAGCTTGCGCTACACCATTGAGATCTTTCAAAACCTGTATACAGACAGACTGGAAGTTCAACTGGAAATTGTGAAAGATATACAAGCACAATTGGGAGACATCCACGATGATGACAACTGGTTAATTGATCTTGATAAATTCCTCAACGCAGAACGTGAGCGCACATTAGCGTATTATGGACACGAGCGCCCCTTCAACCTCCTGGTGCCCGGTATCGAGTATTTGAGAAAAGAGCGCCAGAAAAATCGAAACCGCCAGTATCGGGAATTTATCAAAAAGTGGGAAAAATGGAAAGCCGAGAACTTGTGGGGAAGCCTGTATCAGGCCACAAAATTGCCGACGATCATTTATCAACCTGAACCGGAGATCAGTGAAAAAGCCGCACCCAGGTCGGAGATGATCAAAGAAACCCAACCCGTAGCGGAACTCACCGAAGAAGCTGCGCCCGATCCGGAAATGCCTGAAGAAAAACCGTCTGAAATGAAACCGGCACCAGATACGCTTCCAGCATCACCTGCTGTGCCAGACGATTCCAGCGAAACAGAAAGCCGGGAACAAGAAAATTTGGATGATGCTTCCAAAATTGAGCCATCGGATCCCCCTGAAAACCCATGAAGATTGCGCTGATTGGTGACATCCACGCCAACCTGCCTGCGCTCCAGGCCGTACTCGCCCATATCAATACACAAGATGTTGAGGCGATCTGGAATGTTGGTGATTCTGTTGGCTATGGACCCTTCCCAAACGAGGTTCTGGACACCCTGCAAGAAAAAGATATCCTCAGCATTGCAGGAAATTATGATTTGAAAACCCTGGCATTTCCTAAAAAAAGCGCCAAATGGCGTAAAAAGAAAGATCCGTTAAAGGTACTGGCTTTCCAATGGGCATATGAGACTTTATCGCCTGCAAACCGCAATTATTTACGTTCATTACCTGAACAGCGCCGGTTGAAAATCATGAACAAGAATATCCTGTTGACGCACGCCAGCCCGGTGTCCAACAAGGAATACGTTAACAGCCGCACATCGAAAGAGCGCCTGCGGGAATTGGCCCTGGCGGCCGCCGCTGACATTGTGGTCTGCGGGCACTCGCACCAACCCTTTGCCGGGAAAGCCAAAGGCGTAATGTTCATCAACACCGGCAGTGTTGGGCGCCCGGATGATGGCAACCCGCGGGCAAGTTATGCCGTGCTCAATCTCCAGAAAAAAGAGGTCCTGGTCACCCACCATCGGGTAGTCTATAACGTGAAACGAACTGCGAAAGCTATTCAGAAAAAGCAGCTTCCCCCTGAATTTGCCGAGATGTTTGTGCAGGGACGCAATCTGAATGATGTGCTGAAACCTTGATTACAAGGAAGGGACACGCCCTCTCCCCTGCCCGACCTGCTGCCCTCTGATATAACTGGCTTGAGCTGGTTCAATCGATAGGCCCAGAAATTTGACGTTCGCCCGGGTCCGATCATGCACCAGATCGTACTGTCAGAAGAAAATCGTATTCTGGAGCAGTTCAAACCCAGCGATCCGCTGCGAAACCTCAAGCCGGAGGCTGCGCCTGAAGGAACCACCCGCTTGCAACAAGAACGCCGTAACGCATGCATTGAAGGCAGTTATCAAAACCGTTTATGGAGCTTGTAAAAGCGAGCGGTTTGATTTTATCCTATCCTGGTCAATAAACAACCAGGCCGAGTTATGTCCCTGCATACTCCTTCAGAATACGAGTGATATATCTAGCACCTTTCATATACAGATCCAGACGAACATTCTCATTGGGTGCGTGGATCTGCGCATCAGGATATCCTACACCCGCCATCACAATAGGCACATCAAGCAACTCGATGAAGATAGAATTGGGGCCAGAGCCCCCGGCCATAGGGATGATTTGTGCCGGTTTTCCATACACTTCTTCCGCCATCCATATCGCCAGTTGAACAAAAGGATCACCCGGATCTGTACAGCCCGGACCTTCGCCGCCCATGAATTCAATCTGCACATCGGTAAAACCGTGAGTGTCCAGATGGGCACGAAGCTTCTCCAAGACTTCCTGCGGGGTTTGGTCCGGAACCAGCCGGAAGTCCACCTTGGCGCTGGCCCTGGCTGGCAGCACGGTCTTGGAGCCTGGCCCTTGATATCCGCCTGTCAGACCACAAATCGTGCAAGTCGGTTTGAAGGCCTGCTCAATATGCATCTCGGTGCCACCCTGAATATCCTTCAAGAATCCTTCCATTACGTATCGCAGTTTGTACTCTTCTGCCGGATCTGGCAAAGCAGCCATAAATACAACATCGCGTTCACTCGGCGGCTGCACATTATCATAGAACCCCGGGATCAGGACCTCTTCATCCTCATTCTTCAATGTGTTCAAAGCCCATACCAGCCGCCAGGCCGCATTATGAAAAATCGAGCCCCCCAATCCAGAGTGGATGTCCTGATTGGCAGTTTCCACACTGAGCTCCACATAACAAATGCCGCGCATTCCAAGATACTGTACGGGTTCTTCCTGGGCGTTGACACCACCCCCTTCCCACACGCACACATCGGCAGCCAGTTTCTCGCGGTTGGCTTCCACCAGTTGCCGCAAATGCACGCTTCCGGTCTCTTCCTCACCCTCAATCAAAAACTTTACATTACAGGGCAGCTCGCCATCAGCATCCAGGATGGCATCGATGGCAAACAAGCGGCTGACAAACGGTCCTTTGTCGTCGTCGACACCACGGGCAAATACTTTCCCTTCGCGGATATCAGGCCTATAAGGAGATGTCACCCACAGCTCCAGCGGCTCTGCCGGCTGCACATCATAATGATTGTAAAAAATAAGGGTTTTATCTTTCCGCCCCTTGCGTTCGGCATACACAGCCGGAGCGCCGTCAGTCTCCAATAGCTCCACCGCAAAGCCGCGTTTCATCAGCATCTCGACGACTTTATGGGCGCACTTCTCTATCCCTTCACCAGTCGCAGAAACGCTGGGCAATGCACAGAGACGACATAGCTCATCAATTGAGCGCAAAAAATGATTTTCCAGATATTGGTCAATAGCATCATAATCCGTCATTATTCAACTCCCCACGAATTCACTCATTACGGAAATCCCAACAAGTTAAATAGTGTAGCCCCAGTGTAAGAAAACGCCAGCATTTTAATGACTTTCCCGATCCAGCAGAACAGGAGAAAGCGCCTCACGGGCATACAGAATGCACCTGCGGTGATCTCGGCAAGATCAACTGCAGGGTTGGGAATAAATGCCAACACGTGAATGTTCTCAACTCGATAACGAGCAAAAAGCGTTTCTATGCGTTCATGGCGTTCAATGCGCTCCAATCCCGCCCGAATGCCGCTGTATCCCACAAGTACCCCGGAAAGCTCGCCCAGCGCTGCCCCTGTGCCGGCTGCCAGCGCCACCCAAAATGGGTGCAGCACCGCACCAAAAGCAGAGGTTACCACGACACCCGGCACGGGTAGGATCACCGTGGCATTCGCAAGCAGATTAACAAGAAAAATGCCTGGATAGCCATACCGGCCCAATTGCTGGATGCGCCCCCCTAACCAAAGAAGCAGCACCGTCAAACCCAAAACCAGGATGATGACCAGCGGCCGCATCCAGGCTAATCGGCTGACGTTCTTCTCCGCCTGGTTAACCCGCGCATGGTTTATTTGATTCTCCGCTCTATTTCTCCCAGGATATTCATCCCCAGATGGGTCAGCTTTCGCTTTCATGCAGCTTCCTTAACGAAGCAAAGTTTCAATTCGAGCAATCACCATATCCATGGCAACCTCGTTCCTTCCCCCCTCGGGAATGATCACATCCGCATACCGTTTGGAAGGATCGACAAATTCCAGATGCATGGGGCGCACCGTGCGCAGATACTGCTTCACAACAGCTTCCGTCGTTCGTCCGCGCTCTTCAATATCACGTTGAAGACGCCGGATAAAACGAATATCGGCATCGGTATCGACAAATATTTTCACATCAAAGAGTTTGCGTAATTCTGGCACAGCAAGGATCAAGATGCCTTCCACGATGATCACCCGACGCGGGGTCACCTCAACAGTTTCTCCTGTGCGCGAGTGCGTAGTAAAATCATACACAGGCACATTCACTGGTTGAAAACTCTTAAGCAGCCGAACATGTTCGATCAAGAGTTCAGTTTCCAGCGAATCCGGATGATCAAAATTGACCACTGCCCGCTGCGCAGGGGCAAGGCCGGTCAATTCCCGATAATAAGAGTCATGTTGTAGATACGCGATACGATGCGGGCCTACTCGCTGCAAAATCACATTTGCAACCGTAGTCTTTCCGGAGCCTGATCCACCGGCAATCGCAATGACAAGTGGAGATTGGGCGGGTGTCGTCATCATACTGTGATTATACCTTAGGCAAAGAAAAATGTTGATTTTTCTCTTACTTCGTACCACTTGCATATCTCTTGTAACTTTTTTTCTTATCTTCGCATCTAAAAATATAGAAATCCCGGATCAAAACTGATCCAAACAAATGAGGAGGATTATGTCAGAAACAGTAAAAAAACAACCTCGCGTCATCTTGTTTAGCACGCCTAGCTGTTCATTTTGTCGAACAGCAAAGAGATATTTAAAGCAACAAAAAATAAAATTTCGGGAAGTTGATGTCAGCCGCGACCAGTCAGCCGCGCGTGACATGGTGCGCCGATCCGGCCAAAGCGGTGTGCCGGTTATAGACATCGGCGGTAAAATAATAGTAGGATTCAATCGTCCCAAGATCGATAAACTGTTAGGAATATAATAAACTATTTTCAGGAGTAACAATATGAGTGAAATAATTAAAATCGAACCCCTTGGTATTCGTGTTCTGATCAAACCCCTCGAGCAGGAAAGTCAGACTTCTTCGGGAATATTTCTGCCCGAAACAGCCAAAGAAAAACCCCAAACCGGCCTTGTGGTTGCCATCGGCGATGATGAAGACATCAACGTCAAGGTCAACGACAACGTCCTCTTTGAGAAATACACCGGCACTGAATTTAAATTCAACGGGGAATCCTACCTGTTGATGGATTATACCGATATCCTCGCCCGTCTTCTGGACTGAACGCCTGAAATCCAAAAGCCCTCTCCCAACAACCGGAGAGGGCTTTTTTGACCAATATCATCTCATTTGTCAAAATCTACACACTCTCATCTGTCTTTAAGGTTATTATCATACTGGCCAGGAGTTGCAGAATTGGAAAAATTTCCCTCCCGCCAGTGGCCGGAATTATTCACTGTCACCGGGTAATCCATCTTTGTGTAACCTGGAAAAAGCCATCATTGAATTTCAACCACCCTCCTCTTCGATTCATATCATATATCTTTTACTGCCGCCTGGAGGTAATATGCGTAAAAAAATCTCTTCTGTCTTTATTTTGATGGTCATTACCGGTATCCTGTTATCAGCCTGCGGAGGCGGTTCCACAGCATCGGACGCAGAAGAAAACGCTGCTCAGCCAACTGCCACATTCACACCAGACCCCTAACTTGATCTGAATATATTCACGGAAGCGCTCACCGAAAGCCTGGCCGCCCTTGATTTCGAACGTCTGGAGCCACTGATTGGAACACCCTTCAGCCTGGCAAGCATTGGCTCAGGCTCTTCTTCACTGCCCGGTGAAGAGCTGATCAAGTGTATACAATCCAAAATGCTGCCCGATTCCAGTACTCCTGTTTTCCTGCCCGATGCAGACCCCACCCCAATTCTTGGTGAGCATGTCCCCACAAGTCTTGGACCAGGCCCGGAAGTCGCGTCTATTCTCTACAGCCGGGGTTGGGGAGAAGATGAAACAGGTGAAGCGATTATCTATGTCAGCCAACTCCCGGACGAGACCTTCGCCTGGTATGGTATGGTCTATGCCAAAGATGGCTTTGAAGTTCTGGCAGAAGAGGAAGAACCAGAAGTTGAACTTGACCGCGCAGATATTGAAACCTTCAAGCAAGGCTTGCTGGATACCCTAAGTGACCCGGATCGCACCACCAAATCCCTTCTGCCCTTGATGAATGATCCCTTCATCTGGGCTGGCTGGCAGTCGGAAGGTGTTGAATTACCTCTTGTCGATGCCTTGCCCAACCTGGAAGAGATGCTGCCTCTACCGGAAGCGCTAAGTTATGATGCAGAAGCAGCCTTCACTGAACTGCTTGATGGGCAGGAGCCCCAGGCGATCTTCCCCGCTGGCGTGGACTTCCTTCACATGACTGTTTGGGGGGCAGATTCCGCTGGTGAGGCCATCCTGGTCATCAGACAAAACGCTGCTGGCCTGTACACTTGGGCGGGAGTGCTCAATGCCCCGGTGGGCTTCCAACAATAGATTAGCCTGAATTAAACTAAAACCGCACACTGCTCTGCATGATATTCGGCAAGCTCAGTGTGCGGTTTTTTCTATGATGCGCCCATTCTCATTTCCACGGGATCGGATTAATGCCCTCCGCCCGATTATCGGCGATGGTTATGAAGGCATACGAAGATTCCTGATTGGCAATGTGGGGCATCGCTTCATCCAACTCGGCCTTCCCATAATCAACCGCTTCTTTGAAAGAAGCCTGGCCGATCATTGTGGTTTCCACCACATAATAATTCGCATTGACTGCGTCCATGCGCACGGCCAGAAAAGCATGACCGGGGATGAGGATGATCGCCGGCTCCAAATCGAGCGCCTCGGCCGCCGAAGCATATAACATCGTCAGCTCAATGCAATTGCCGCTGCGCTGCTCCATCACCTCGCTTGGCAGGCGGATGCGCTGCACATTCCCCGGCGCAAATGAAACCCAGGTATTGATATAAGTGAGGTCATATACATTGGCCTCGGCTTCCCAAATTGCCTCTAACCGTTTCCATACTGAACCATTCTCATCGTTCTCTACGCCGCCGTATGCTCCGGCCATCAGGCCGTCCGGATGATAATCCGCCGCGGCGCGCAGTAGTTCTTCTACCGCGGGATCATGGGGCGTCACCATCACCGAAAACAACTCATACACTTCATGCTTATCAAAGCCCGCGATGGACAGTGGAAAATCCCGCCGGGAATATACCACGATCTCACTCGTATCATCCGTGACCACTCGCTCTTGACCTTCATCGAGGAACAATACCCGTACCCGGAACGATCCTGGCTGCTGCGCATTCAGCTTGTCAATTGCTTCAGGATTCAAGCGCGGATTTTGGCGAACCTCTACTGATTCCCCAGGCCCAACACTCACCGTATCGACGGCCTGCGTGGTGTAGTCCTGGATCTGGCTCTGCACCTGCACACTGGCTTCTTCATCTCCTTCGTTGGTGATATTCATCACCAGGAAATCATCCAATACGCTGCCATATAAATGATAAACGACTGTCACCATCTCGGCAGTGTATTCGTATGACACAGAGATCGTATCGGCCGTGGTCGGGTTTGAATTGTCAACCACAGGCACCTCAGAGACAGCCACGTCCGCCTCATTTGTCCCAAACAAAGACGGCAGCCCGCAGCTCACGCTTGCCAGCAATACTGCCACGACTCCCAAAACCCGAAACCGAATCAAGTGATCTGACACCATACACCTCCCTCTCGAATCAACGCACATTGTCCATACAAGCATTATACAAAAATAGCTCACCGTCCTGCAACGGTCAAAACCGCACCAAATCTTTACATAAGCAGGAAATATGTATTTGCAATCTTGATTTGACCCGAAAAAACGGGTTTCTCACCCAAATTTAGAATTGCATTAAATAACACTGTAGCTCTGGAATTCAGCCTGGTTTGCTGTATAATTAAACCAAGAGGGTTTAACCGAACGCTCAGTTTCGCTCAAGATGAGTAAGATCGTAAATAATTTTTATATCGTTACAACAGGAGGACTAAAATGGAATTCGAAGGCTATTGCGTCAAGTGCCGCGAAAAGCGCACCATCAAAGACGGTAGAGAAGAAACCAGTGCAAAGGGCCGCAGAATGGCTAAGGGTGTTTGCCCCGTCTGTGGCACAAAAGTGACCCGCTTCCTGCCCAACAAAAAAGCGGAATAATTCACGTACTGTTTTAATAGCAAAACATCCCTGGAGGTGACCTCCAGGGATGTTTGTATTAAAATCCTGTCGGACGTCCAATACAACCTGGTGACATTCATACAAATAGGTTAATTTCCAATCTTGGACATGGACAATCCCGTAGCGGCGCAGCATGCTCCAACAAAACATTGGATCATATGCGCCACTACGATTTGTGAGAGTATTTGTTAATTGATTTATATGAACCTCAATAGTCCACAATCTCTTTCAGGAAGCTGGTGCCGATCTGCGGCGGGGTCACCCCAAAAGCTTCGGCGATGGTAGCGGCCACGTCTGCAAAGGTTTGGCGGATGCCGAGGTTGACGTTGTGCTTAACCCTGGGGCCAAAGACCAACAGCGGAATATACTCCCGCGAATGATCGGTACTCTTTGTGGTGGGATCTACCCCGTGATCGGCAACGATCATCCCGATATCGGTTTCCTTCATCCGGGTTTGCAGCTTGGGCAGGAAAGCGTCAAACTCTTCCAGCTTTTCTCCATAGCCTTTGGCATCATTGCGATGACCGTAGGTCATGTCAAATTCCACAAGGTTGGCAAAGACCATGCCTTCGAAATCCTCTTCCATGAAATCGATCATAGCCTGTGCACTCTCAATATTGAAAACCGAGTGATGGGTTTTGGTGATGCCCCGGCCGCCAAAGAGATCATCAATCTTGCCGGTGGCATACACACTGTAGCCGGCTTTGATCAAGGTATCCAGCATGGTGTCATGCTCTGACATCAGGGGATAATCGTGCCGGCGCTTGGTGCGGGTGAAGGTTTCGGCATTCTCGCCAATAAATGGCCGGGCGATGACCCGTCCGACGGCGTGCTCGCCTTTGAGCATCTCACGGGCAATCGCACACACACGGTAGAGTTCCTCAATCAAAATCACTTCTTCATGCGCCGCGATCTGAAAGACCGAATCTGCCGAAGTGTATACGATCGGTTTGCCGGTGCGCACGTGTTCTTCGCCCAGCTCTTTGATGATCTCGGTGCCGGAGGCAGCTTTGTTGCCCAAAACATCCAGTCCCGTCAGGCGCTTGAATTCATCCAGCACTTCCGGCGGAAAGCCATTCGGGTAGGTCGGGAAAGGCTGCTTGACCTCGACGCCCATCAATTCCCAATGCCCGGTCACGGAATCCTTGCCTTTGGAGATCTCTACACACTTCCCATAGGCGCCGCGCGTCTCTGTCCGTGGCGGCACACCTTCGATCGGGGTAATATTACCCAGCCCGATCTCGCCCATATTCGGTAAATTCAACCCGCCTACCACGCGGGCCGTGTTGGATAATGAATTGCTGCCTTTGTCACCATACAGTCCGGCATCGGGCAGTTCCCCCGCACCAACGCCATCCAATACGATCACTGCAATACGTTTAATTTTCATACCATGTCCTGTTCTCCCAATGAAAATGTTGGGGAGAATGATTATACCGCTAATCAGCGAGGATTACGGACTTTTTTCCGCCTC
The DNA here is from genome assembly GCA_021107195.1 of Anaerolineaceae bacterium. Classification (GTDB taxonomy): domain Bacteria; phylum Chloroflexota; class Anaerolineae; order Anaerolineales; family Anaerolineaceae; genus SMBSF63. The sequence continues at coordinate 23,325 of JAIOTF010000114.1, forward strand.
AGAACCAGGTGACTGTCAAATGAGGCCCCTCTTGAACTCCCCTTAATAAATTGATACTATCTATTAAACAGTATTGCCGCGAAATCTCTCCCATCAAGCCGGCACCAAACCATTTCGCCAACAGTATCAACATTTTAGCGCACCCAGTTTTTGGGGAAGGGATGCGGGTTTCAATGAATCTTTATCACTGCCGGTTTGTGAAATAAGCAACTTTTCCTGCTCATCGAAAAAAAATTGAGCAACTGGTTGAACCACGTGGTTCAACCAGTTGGTTCAACCGCCAAAGGAGAATCGCAGGCATTTTACTCATAATACCATTATAGAACTTTTGTTCCTGTTTTACAAGAGGTTACAGGGACAAATTTTTGCAACTAATGAAGAATAGCTCACGCAAAGCCGCCGCAAAAAGAAACCCTTGTTCGGCGATCATTGAAGAGGATGTGGCGCGGTCACCCCGCTACGCGGGAGAAGCAGGGGCCTACAATAAACTTTCACAATGACGGTACCGGGTGAATTCTACAACATTTTAGTGCACCGCTACCAGAGTGTGCAAGCAAAAGATGTCAGGCAGCCAAGGGAAGAGCAGAGCGCAGATTACAAAGATATTGCCATTGGTCACTCAGCCAAGCCGCACGCGCTTTAGCGGTGTGGACAGCACCTGTGACATGCCA
>JAIOTF010000055.1 GCA_021107195.1 Anaerolineaceae bacterium
CTCTGATGGACAGATTCACACCCTGCTTCGTGGATTTTTTTGCAAAGAACCCACGCCGATCAACATAACACTCAAAAACGAAGACTTGTGTAGTCACGCTTTTTGACTGCATCATTTCACTGTTTTGCTTTTCTACTTTTTCGTTTCCCCATCACTTCCATCAACACCAGGCACGCCTCTCGCGTCAGCTCCCCGCAGTTGCCCTGATTCAGGTCAGCGCATGTCAGCGAGCCGAATTTCTTCAGAAAAGCACTGCGGTACGTTGCCGCCAACCGCTGGCACTTGTCATCGTTCACTTTGCCGTCCGCCCGGCCATGCAGCGCACCGATCACCATCAACCCGCCTGTCAATGCGCCGCACAGGTCATGGTGCTCACAACCGATCCCTCCTGCAAATGGTGTGGACATTCCGATCATCGCCTCGCTCAACTTACCCAGATAATAATCCCCCGTGGCGGCAAAGATTGCCTCGGAACAATGCCAGTCCTTCGCCATCAGGTCGGCCGCTCGTTGAGCGGCCTGTTGTTGTGCGTTCAGTGTCATCCGGGCTTCCTTCCTCTACCCATGTTTGGCTTGCCTGTTCTATTCTGCTTGTGGCAAAGCCTCAAATACTTTGTCCATTCGGCTGCGGAACTGGCGCGTATACAGTTGATAATACTTGCCCCGCTGCCGCAGCAGCTCGGCATGCGTGCCGAGCTCGGCGATCTGCCCTTCCTCGATCACCAGAATGCGGTCGGCGCGCTTGATCGTTGACAAGCGGTGCGCAATTACAAAGCTCGTGCTGTTCTCCATCAGGGTTTCCATCCCCCGCTGGATCAAGGCCTCGGTCAGCGTGTCCACCGAGCTGGTCGCTTCGTCCATGATGAAGATTTCCGGCTTGACCAGGATTGCGCGCGCCAGGCTGACCAGTTGCTTCTGGCCTACAGATAGCAGGCTGCCGCCCTCACCGACTTCTTCTTTATAGCCTTTCGGGAAGCGCATGATGAAATCATGCACACCCGCAATCTTCGCTGCCTCTTCAATTTCCGCATCGCTGGCATCCAGCCGCCCGTAGCGCAGATTCTCGCGGATCGTGCCGGAAAACAAATGCGGCGATTGCAGCACGATCCCGATCCTGGATTGGATCGCTTTCAGTGAAAGCTGGGTGTAATCCGTCCCGCCGATGTTGATATTGCCGGATTTCGGTTCATAGAACCGGCACAGCAAGTTAACGATCGTGGTTTTGCCGCCGCCGGTTGCGCCCACCAGGGCGATCGTTTCGCCGCGGCGTACATGCAGATTGAAGTCCTTCAACACAGGCTGTTCATCTTCATAGCTGAAGTTGACCTGGTCGAAATGGATGTCGCCGCTGATCGTGCCCGGGTCGATTGCCCCTGGTCTGTCCTGGATCTCTGGCACCGAATCGACCAGAGAGAAGATACGTTCCCCGGAAGCGATCGAGCGCTGCATTTCCGCAAACACACGCGCAATATCCTGGATCGGCCACATCATGAAGGTGATGTAACTGACGAAGGCCTGAATGCCGCCGATCGTCATATTCCCGATTTGCGCTTGCAATCCGCCGTACCACACGATCGCTGACAGCGCAAACGCCGAAATGATCTGCACAATCGGCAGGAACAGTGCGCTCAACCATGCCGCCCGAAAACCGGCGGCGTACATGCTGTCGGTTAATACGCCAAATTCCCGCATCGTTTCTTTTTCGCGGCCCAGCGCCTTGATCACTCGCACGCCGGTGATGCTTTCATTGAATGCACCCGTGATTTTTGAGTTGATTTTCCGCACTTCACGGTATTGTTTCAGAATGTGCTTCCGAAACTCAATGGCCACATAGATCAGTACCGGCACCAGGATGCTCACGATCAGGGCCAGTTTCCAGTTGATGATTGCCATAAAGACCATTGCTGTGACGATGTTGATGATTCCCCATGTGACGTCCAGCATGCCCCAGGTGACCAGTTCGGCTACCCGGTCTGAATCGGAAGTGACCCGCGACATGATCCAGCCCAGCGGTGTTTTGCTGTAATACGATAGCGACAGCCGCTGCAGGTGGTTGAACATTTTCTTGCGCAGGTCATAGCGGATGCGTTCCCCCAGTACCCCCGCCAGGAAGATGAAGCTAAATACCCCGGCAGCCTGCACAAGCAGGATGCTGGCGTAAACCGTCAGCAGCTCGGTCAGGCGCTGCCCGTCCTTGGGGATGATCGCCTGGTCCACGATCATCTTGCTCAGATACGTGAACAGCGAGTCGAGTCCCGAAACCAGCGAAATGGTCAACAGGAAGCCCGCCACCCATTTCCAGTGTGGGCGGGTTAACTCCAGGATGCGAAGCAGAGTCTTACCGTTAAGTTTTGTAGCGAACTCCTCTTCTTCAAAATATTCGTTAGACACTGGCGATCTCCTCTTCGAGTTCTGCCTCAATATTGGTTTGTAATGCAAATATCTTGCGGTACATGCCTGCTTGCCCGACCAGGTCCTCGTGTCTGCCTGCTTGAATGATCTTGCCTTTGTCCATCACCAGGATCAGGTCGGCATTCATGATGCTCTGGATGCGGTGGGCGATGATGAATGTCGTCCGGTTGCGCATCAGGTTTCGCAGGGCTTCCCGGATCGATGCCTCGGTTTCCGTGTCCACCGCTGAGGTTGAATCGTCCATGATCAGGATGCAGGGATCCTTGAGCAGTGCTCTGGCGATGGCCACCCGCTGCTTTTGTCCGCCTGACAGGGTTACCCCTTTTTCACCAACGATCGTGTCATAGCCCTGCGGGAAGCTCAGGATCACGTCGTGGACCGCCGCAGCCTGTGCCGCAGCTTCAATCTCTTTTTGGGTGACATCTTTTGAAACCCCGTAGCCGATGTTTTCGCGGATCGTGCGGGAGAACAGGAACGGTTCCTGTTCCACGATCCCGATATTGCGACGCAGGTAGCGGCGGGGATAATCATGCAGCTCAACCCCGTCCAGCAGGACGCTTCCTTCGGTATATTCATAAAATCGGGGCAGCAGGTTGACCAGCGTTGTCTTTCCTGAACCGGTTGAGCCAAGCAAGGCCACCACCTGTCCGGGTTCACATGCAAAGTTGATTTCCTGTAAAACAGGCTGACCGGGCTCATAAGCAAATCCGACTTTGTCAAAGACGAAACGGCCATTGAGACCGCCTTGGGGCGTGTGGATGCCCGTGTCGAGTGGCTCGCGTTCTTGCCGCAGGATGGCAGCGACCCGTTTATAGGACACCAGACCAGTTGACATCTGCACGATTACCCGCCCCAAGTTGCGCATGGGGAAAATGATATAGATCACCATTCCCACATATGCCAGGTACGTGCCGATTGAGATTTCCCCGGCGATTGCCAGTTGCGCCCCAAGATAATATCCGAGCATAAGCTGGATGCCGCAGAAAATATCCGAGATTGGCCAGAACAGCGAATGGATTACCAGCAGTTTCTTGCCGCGGATGTATTTTTCCCAATTATCCCGTTCAAATTTTTTCATCTCATAGTTTTGCCGGGCAAAGGCTTTTACCACACGGATGCCGCTCAAGTTCTCTTGAAGGGTGGTTGACAGAGTGGCTTCCTGTTCCTGATAGGCTTCATAGGCAGAGGAAACTTTCTTAAAGAAGAAGACCGAAATCCCTACGATCACTGGCACAACGATCACGGATAACAAAGCCAGACGCACATGCAGCGTCAGCAATGCCGCAAAATTCACCAGGAACAGTAACGTGATCCGGGCAAAAGATACTGCCTGGTCTGCAAAGAATCGGCGCAGCGCATCCACATCCGATGTGGAACGTGAGATTAACTCACCGGTCTCGGATTGGTCGTGGTAGCTAAAACGGAGATGCTGGATATGGTCAAATAAATAATTCCGCAGCCGGCGAATGGACCCTTCGGCAACCTGGGCTGCCAGCCTGCCTGTCAGGAAGGAGAAGCCCCCCTGGATCAATGCCAGCAGAATGAAACCCACCGCCAACAGCGGCAGACTGAGCGCCGGATTCTCGGCAGCAAAGAAATCATCCACAAAATAACGCAGCAGGAAGAATGTTGCCGTCTTCGCACTGACAGCAATAGCCTGGCCGCCCACAGACCCAATATAGCGCCAGCCAAAGCCATGCAGCAAGCGCAGCATGCCTTTGAACGGTTTTTCGGAAACAGCATTTTTCAAATCGTAAGAATCGGTTTTGGCAAACAAGATAAATCCTCTTGGTAGTTAAAAGAATCAATATTCGACAGGGCGCAGCCGCCCGTATTTATGATACCCTGCTTTGAAATAAGTGAAAAGAAATCTCTTCTCCAACTGGCCTAGTCCATCCGCCGGATTCTGTTCCGCATTTATTCGGGGCGGTTTAGAAGGAGAGTTTCGGACACCATGCTTCCGTAAGGGCGGATTAGCACCCAATGCTTTTTTGGACGGCCGTCCGCCCTGCTCTTGTAAGGTGGTTGCCCAACGATGTGCCATGCATCCTTATCGGAGAAATTGGTTTTTTCAATTTATGCCATCTGATACATATCATGCAGAGGCATTCCTCAAAGGGTGGTTTTCAGGCAGAAAGGGATGATCCGATGGACCTCACTGCCTGAAAGGATTCAATCTTCGTTATATCCGCACAGCGCAAGCGCCTTTGGCCCTGTATGCACCCCTAATATTGGTGAGACGATCGAAATGATAATCTCTTCGGGATGGAATTCTTCAATCACACGTTCTGCTAATTTCTTCGCCTCGTCCAAAGCTGCATTGTGTACGACGGCAATATGTATTGGCTTTTCAATGTTGATATGTTTAAGAAACTGTTTCATCAGTCCGTTGATTGCGTTTTTCCGTGAGCGTGCCGGAATGGAAGGAGCAACCGCTCCCGTTTCATGGTTGATATAGATCAAAGGCTTGATCAACAATACGTGGCTTAGGAACTTGGTCGCCGTGCCGATCCGTCCGCCTTTGGACAGGTATTCCATCGTGTTCAGCGTAATGTAATACACCGTATTGCGGTGCACCTCATCTGCCGCAGCCAGCATCTCTTCCAGACCGCCGCCTTCGGCTTGCGCGCGGGCAGCGGCGATTACCTGCCAGCCGAGCCCCATCGAATTGCTCTTCGAGTTGACAATGTGTACTGGGATCGGTGACTCATCGGCTGCCTGCCGCGCAGACTGGATTATCCCGCTCATCGCATCGCTGATCACTATCACCAGGATTTCTTCGTATACTTTCTCTGACGCTTGTTGGTACGCATTCAGAAACACTTGCGGCGAAGGCTGCGAGGTCGAAGGGATTACCGGGTCTGCTTCCAGGCGCTGGTAAAAATCTGCTGCGCTTAATTCCACCCCGTCCAGAAATTGTTCAGTGCCCCACACGATTGTCAGGGGGATGACGGTGATATCAAATTCTTCGATCCATTCGGTAGGGATGTCACACGTGCTGTCGGTGATCAGAGCGATTCGATTTGCCATTTTCTCCTCTTTTCTAGGGTATTACCTGTATTGGCGTTTCAACCAGTTTTAATTAGGATTGATCCTCATTGGATGAAAGGCACGCATTAATCAGCTTATTCAATTATATATTGATTTTCAGAATATTTAACGAAAGTTTCATAATAACTGATTGCAAAGATTCGGGTTATGCAAATGAAGATATGCTCAGGGCAATCGCATTTGAAAAATATCTATATCTTGATTTTATTCAATGAACTTAATGTGGTTAGTGACAAGAAGTTGTAGGGTATGATCGTGCGCGAAGCGCGACCGCACCATTTCCGCTGATCCATGCTTTTCAACCTTGCACTTGTCTGGTATCTTTGAGATGGGCCGGCCGTAAATGAAATGAGCTCTCTTGCACCCTGAAAGGAAAACAGGAATGGATCAAATACCGGTATTAGAACTGCAAGCGCTGGGGCGCGAGGCACAAGGCAAGCTCCTTGTTGCAGACATCAATCTTGCTGTCATGCCCGGCGAGGTGCTGGCTATCACCGGGGCAAGCGGAGCAGGCAAAACCTCCCTGCTTCGTCTCCTCAACCGCCTGGATGAACCTACCTGGGGCACCGTACTCCTTGACGGCGAAGACTATCGCCACATGGAAGTTAGCGCCCTCCGCCGTAAGGTAGGCATGCTTTTGCAGCAGGCTTATCTCTTTCCCGGCACTGTTGCCGAAAACCTGCGCTTCGGACCGCTCCAACAGGGTAAGCACATCTCCGATGATGAAGTAGATAAGCTTCTGGAGCGGGTCGGCTTGCAGGGTTTTGCTGGTACGAACGTCTCTCGTATCTCAGGCGGCGAGGCGCAGCGCGTTTCTCTTGCCCGCACCCTTGCCAACGACCCCCGCATCCTCTTGCTGGATGAACCTACCTCTTCTTTGGATGAAGCCAATCGATTAAGCGTTGAAGACCTCATTCTCGATGTCATTCATCACAACGGTATGAGCTGTGTCATCGTCACCCACGATCTTGCCCAGGCCGCGCGCATGGCCGATCGTGTCCTCGTGCTCGAAGCCGGGCGCATGCTCAAGGTGGGTAGTCCCCGCAAGGTGCTGCATGCTTAGTCAATTCTTCCCCACAGACCTGTCTTTAGGCATCGCCCAGGCTGTTATCGCTGCCATTATCTCCCTGTTGGTGCTTCTTCTCTCTTACTGGCAGCGTCTTTCCATGGAAAAAGAGATCTTCATTGCCCTCATCCGCGCCCTGGTTCAGATTCTCGCCGTTGGGGCTGTGCTGGTATTCATCCTGCAGGGACCGCTCTGGCTGGGTGTCATCATCTTGCTTCTGATGATGTGGATGGCTGCCCGCGAAGCAGCCCGCCGCGTCAGCGGCATCCCCGGCGCTGTGCGTGTCACATTTTATGGCATCTTCCTGGGCTCTGGCGCAGTCCTCGTGGTGATGACTTTCCTCGGTGTCATCAAATGGCAGCTCGAATCAATGATCCCCGTTGGCAGTATGGTCATTTCGGGCGGCATGAATGCCTGCGCCCTGGCCCTCGACCGTTTTCGCGGCGAGGTTGAATCTCACACCGGCCAGATTGAAGCGGGGCTCTGTCTGGGAGCCGAGTCAGAAAAAGCCGTCATGCCCTATGTTCAGAAAGCCTTTCGCTCCAGCCTCATCCCCCGCATCAATGCCTTGCGTGCCCTCGGCATCGTTTGGATTCCCGGCCTCATGTCGGGCATGCTCCTCGCCGGCAGCGATCCCGTCATCGCCGCTCTCTACCAGTTTGTTGTCATGGCCATGATCTTTGTTGCTTCCAGCCTGTCGGCCTTCATCAGTTTGCACCTTATCCGGCGCTACATCTTTTCAGAAGCGGATCAGTTGCTGCTGCAATCGAAGCATCAGCTTCAAAAGTAGGCGTGTGCATGTATCACCCGAATAGCAAAATCACCAAATGCGTTCCGAAGGAACAAAGAAGGGGGTGGGTTTCACGCCATCTCAATCCGGAATCATGTTAAACTAAGGCCAGTTGTAGGTACGACTTTAGTCGTTATTGCTGCTGCCACATAGCCGCTAAAGTGGGTACTGCTTTTTTTGATCAGCTTTTCAGGATTGTTTTGATATTGCAGTTGCCCCCGCGGGCGCAATTATCGCAATAATTATTTCGTATAGCTAACGAAAAGAGAAAATCCATGTCAGATGAAGATCGATTGATGTATGGAAGTGTTCAGCACGGCAAAGTCCGTTTGCAATATTACCGCACCGGCGGAGAAAAGCCCCCCGTGGTTTTCATCCACGGCTATACCGACAATGGCTTGTGCTGGAGCCGTTTGCCGCTTGCCCTGCGCCATGTGTATGATGTCATTCTCCTGGATGCCCGCGGGCATGGCATATCATCAAGGCCGGAAGGTAGCACCTATTCCCTCGCCGAGCGCGCGGAAGACTCATTCGCAGCCATTGATGGGCTGGGCTTGAAGCGTCTGGTCTTGATTGGTCATTCGATGGGTGCTGATACCGCCGCCCGTGTCGCCGCCGATCACCCTGAGCTGATCCGTGGGCTTGTTCTTATCGACCCGCCCTGGTACCCTCCGGGTTGGC
>JAIOTF010000231.1 GCA_021107195.1 Anaerolineaceae bacterium
ATTTCCGTCCAGCTTTCTGCTCCGCTGATTACTGCACAGATTGCGATGATGACAATATCTATCAATTTGTGGGCTGTCTTTTTCTCTATCCGTGGGTCTGGTAAGTCTTCGAAACTCTCTTTCAGGGGTTTTGGGCGCTGACATCTTCTCTCCATACTTTTTATGTCATTTTATCCTTTTTTTCATGCGTAAGCCCTGGCACCCAGACACGGTGTTTCAGGGCCATTCATTTTTGGTGCTGGTAAAATACATTTATCCTTAGTAACACTTCAGTAGAAAGGGTATAACCAGTATGGCAAACGAACCCAACAAGATCATATATTCCATGATCCGTGTAAGCAAGTATCATGATAAAAAACCAATTTTGAAAGACATTTCTCTCTCTTATTTCTATGGCGCGAAAATCGGAGTAATTGGTTTGAATGGCTCCGGGAAAAGCACATTGCTCCGGATTTTGGCAGGTGTAGATAGCGAATTTAATGGAGAGACTGTCGTCGCACCTGGTTTTACCATTGGATATCTGGAACAGGAACCGAAACTGGATGATTCCAAAACCGTGCGGGAAACGGTTGAAGAAGGGGTGCAGGAGCTTATCGATTTGATGGCGAGATATGAGGCGATCAATCTGAAGTTCGCTGAACCGATGACAGATGATGAGATGAATGCGTTGATTGAAGAACAGGGGAAAGTGCAGGATCAGATTGACCGGCTGGATGTTTGGGACCTGGACGCGCGGCTGGAGATGGCTATGGATGCCTTACGGTGTCCTCCCGGGGATATGCCAGTGAAAGTTATCTCCGGCGGGGAACGCAGACGGGTGGCATTGTGCCGGTTACTGTTGCGAAAACCGGATATTTTGTTGCTGGATGAACCAACAAACCACCTGGACGCGGAAACTGTTGCCTGGCTGGAGCAGCATCTACTGCGTTATGAAGGAACAGTGATCGCAGTAACACATGATCGCTATTTCCTGGACAATGTGGCTGGGTGGATTTTAGAATTAGATCGGGGACATGGTATCCCCTGGAAAGGCAATTATTCATCCTGGCTGGAGCAAAAACAGGTGCAGTTGAAGCACGAAGAAAAGTCAGAGAGTGAACGTCAGCGAACTTTGCAGCGGGAGCTGGAGTGGATCCGCATGTCACCCAAAGGCCGGCAAGCGAAATCTAAGGCACGCATCCATGCTTATGAAGAGATGCTCAATCGGGATGCTGAAAAGCGGGCAAGGGATTTGGAAATCTTTATTCCACCCGGACCGCGCCTGGGCGGTTTGGTGATCCAGGCAAATGGAGTCACCAAAGGCTACCGTGACCGTTTGCTTGTAGAAAATATGAGTTTTGAGATTCCTGCCGGCGCGATTGTGGGCGTAATTGGCCCGAATGGGGCCGGAAAGACAACTCTGTTTCGGATGATCACAGAGCATGAGACTCCAGATGATGGGGAAATCCGGATTGGTGAAACGGTCAAGCTGGCCTATGTTGACCAAAGCCGGGATGTGTTGGACGCTGAGAAGACGATTTGGGAAATGATCTCGGGAGGCCAAGATTTTGTGCAACTCGGCAATCGGGAGGTCAACTCACGGGCATACGTGGCACGCTTCAATTTCTCTGGTGCATTGCAGCAAAAAAAGGTGGGTTTGTTGTCTGGCGGGGAAAGGAATCGGGTGCATCTGGCGCGCATTCTCAAAGAGGGGGCAAACGTTCTGCTGCTGGATGAGCCAACAAATGATTTGGATGTCAATACCATGCGAGCGTTGGAAGATGGGTTTGATAATTATGCAGGGTGCGCAATTGTGATCAGCCATGATCGTTGGTTCCTTGACCGCATTGCCACACATATTCTCGCTTTTGAGGGCGACAGCAGTGTGTTCTGGTTTGAAGGGAACTACTCAGCTTATGCCGAGAACCGCAAGGAACGTTTGGGAGGCGAGACCGAACAGCCTCACCGGATCAAGTATCGCCCTCTGGTTCGATAAGTCTCTTTATGCTTTGGCAAGTTGAGGACGGAAGGTCTGAAACAAACAACCACCCGCATAGCGGGTGGTTGTGACTAAATATAATACGTTTCAGGGTTGCCCAAAATGTGAAACAATGCGAAGGATATCGAACCCTTCCGCGTATTGCGAATCGGCAAAGGCACCATTTCGAACGAGGATAGAACGGGTCAAATCCGCCTCAAAATAATATTTGTTTGCATAGGTTTTGTATTGGGCCAGCGCCTGGATTTTTCGCTCGACGTCCTGTTCGGTTACCGATACAAGGAAGTGCGGGAAAAATCCATAGCTGCTGCGGATCACGTCGAAACCGAGAATCGTCGTGCCGCGGAAGGCGCGCAGCGCCTCTTCGGTGACCGTATTGTGGTCTTGATGGATGTCGTTCCTTGAGTGGACGAAAACAATATCCGGTTGAAAATCCTTGTTCAACCGGAACAGGTATTCCAATATCTGCTGACGTGCTTGCGGAAAGTTTCGGGTGACAAATGTTTCGACGAGACGATTCCCGGGCGGCACACCCAGAACATCCATGCTGTTGTGATGTTCCTTGACAACGTTCTTTAATGCCGGGTTTTTTTGGTTGTCGGAAAGGGTGACGCAAAGGACTTCTGCTTGGCCCACCAGATTGGAGATCAATGCCCCCGCACCAATTTCAATGTCATCCGGGCGTGCGCCAAGGAAACAAATTCTCTTGCCGTAAAATAATAATCCCTTTTTGTTTATGTCCATAAGATTATTTCGTTGCGATGAATCCGCCAACGACCTTCGTCATGACCAGCTTACCTTCTTTTTCGATACGGCGCTGGGCGACTTCTGTGATCCGGGTCATAACCTGTTCAAAGCTGGCTTTGTCAGTGAAGAGGTCGTTCCAAAGCTTTCTGTCTTCTGATAGTGACGCACGGGTGTAAGCCAGGAAAGGTTCGGCTGAATCGATGGTCAGTGGGTTTTCAAAAATTTCAATTTCTACCTTGCTGAAAGTTTCTTTCATGGAATTAAGAATACCGGAAGCGTATCGGGAACTGCCCGGCATGGGGGGGATGGATTTCTGGGTAGCTTCGTGGATGATGTCGTAAAAGAGCTGCTTATTTTCGGGCATTGGACCGGAAGAGAAGAGAACACCGCCCGGTTTCAGCACGCGGTGCATTTCACGAATGGTGAAAGGGATGTCTTCGGCGTAGTAGATGGCAAAGCAACAGGAAGCAAGGTCAAATTGATCGTCGATAAATGGGAAACGTTGATTGAAGTTCAGTTCCATCAATGTGAACGGGGAGCCAATTTCCTGGTTTCGTTCCTGGGCTTGAGAAAGCAGATCGGCAGACACATCACCGCCGGTAATGTTGCAGTTTCCATCGAGGTGCTTATGGAATGATGTGCATTGTTTGCCTGCGCCGCAAGCAACATCCAAAATTTTCATCCCCTGTTTGAGGGGAAGAACTTCAAGCATCCATTTATCGATGTCGCGGCCGCCATATTGGTTGTGGATGTCAATCCGGGTTGCCAAGTCACTTGTGGTTTCCTGGTAGTTGATTTTCATGTTTCCTCTTTTGTGTATTATTGATTGAACATAAGAAAGTAATTATAAATGATTTTTAAGTTTATTTTGGTTAACAGATGCGGGGCAGCATCTCTCCGGCCATGACATCCAGCAGGCGGGTACCGCCGATGATCGTTTTCAGTAGAACCCGATCGATTGGAGATGCTTCAACTTTGCCGATGATAGCAGCGTGGCTGCCGTACTGGTTTTGCTGCATGGCCGACAAAGCCGCATCGGCTTCTTTGGCAGGAACGATGGCGATCAATTTCCCCTCATTGGCGACGTAGAGCGGATCGAAACCCAGCATCTCGCATGCGGCACGCACAGCCGGGTTCACAGGGAGCGATTCTTCATCGAGCCTTATGCAGGTATGGCTTTGTACTGCAATTTCGTTCAGGGCGGTTGCCAGGCCGCCACGCGTTGGGTCTCGCAAGACATGGGTATTGGGGGCCGCCTTGAGCAGCGCCTGGATCATGCGATTGAGCGGAGCGACATCAGATTGGATGTTGCTTTCAAAGCCCAGATCACCGCGGGCGCCGAGCACTGCGATGCCGTGATCACCAAGGTCGCCTGATACCAGGACCACATCACCGGGTTGAGCCTGTTCTCCGCCAATGCGGTGTTCACTGGGAATCCAGCCGACGCCGGTGGTATTGATGAAGACTCCATCTGCGTTTCCCTTCTCAACCACTTTGGTGTCGCCAGCGATGATTTGTATGCCAGCTTCTTCGGCGGAATGCTGCATGGAGAGGGTGATTTTTTCCAGCAGCTGCATATTGAGGCCTTCTTCGAGTATGAAGGCTGCTGTGAGGTATAAGGGGACAGCGCCGGACATGCAAATATCATTGACAGTGCCGCAAACGGACAGGCTGCCGATATCGCCTCCGGGGAAGAAAAGGGGGGCAACGCTGTGTGAATCGGTGGAAATTGAAAGATACCCGTTCAGATTTGCACCAGCAGGTAAAGCCACCTGTGCAAAATCATTGGCAGCGGCAAGCGGTTCGGAAGCAAGGTGGGGCATAAACACACTCTTGATGAGGTCCTGGGTCATTTTTCCACCAGAACCATGTCCCATGACGATTTGTTGCTTGTGCTGCAAAGGGAGAGGGCAGGAAGCGGTTTCGAATGATGAAACCTGGTCATTGCGTGTAGCCAATTGTTTACTCCTGTGGGGATAATAATATCTGTTATTCTGCCTGGGTAATACGTCCTCGGCCATAACGGTAATAAGCTGCGCAAGCGCCTTCGGAGGAAACCATAGTGGCGCCGAGCGGGTTTTGGGGTGTGCAAAGGGTTCCAAAAGCGGGGCATTCCACAGGTTTTTTCAAGCCTTGCAAAATCTGACCGGCGATGCAGATTTCTGGTTCCTGGGTATTGATATCGCTGACATTGAAGCGTTGTTCTGCGTCAAATTCGGCATAATCCGGTCGTAATTTCCATCCGCTCATGGGAATCATGCCAATGCCGCGCCACTGTTGGTCACAGGATTCAAACACGCGCTCAATTGCCCGTTGTGCTGCCTGGTTGCCTTCCCGGGTAACGGTTCTCGGGTAAGCGTTCTGCACTTCATGTTGACCGGCTTCCAATTGTTTGACGAGCATCAATAAGCCGCGGCTGAGGTCAAGGGGTTCAAATCCAGTCACTACGATGGGAACTTTGTATTTTTGGGCTATGGGCAGATACTCCCAGTAGCCCATTACAGCGTTGACATGGCCCGCTGACAAGAATCCCTGAACGCGGTTTGCTGGTGA
>JAIOTF010000275.1 GCA_021107195.1 Anaerolineaceae bacterium
CGATTCCTTTTTTGAGTATCAAAGTTTTTTTCAACGCCCTCGGTAAAGCGCTGAATGATCTCGTGCTGAATTCGGCAGACTGTGATGAAGTAATCGTCCTTGAGGATGATACCAAGCGGCATGGTGATATAGGGGATATCTACGTTGGTACCTTGAAAACAGGGAACGCGTAAAACAATGAGCAGTGTCCCATCATCTTCCCTCTCGGCACGGGAACGCTCATCCATATCCAAAGGGTAGGTGATGAAGTCTTGAGGGATACCCAGGTCGGTCAGCATTTTTATTTCCTGGGCGTTTGGTTCAACCACGTTGATCCAACTGTCTGAGGTGACCTCTTGCATTTTTTCCAAGCCAATGTTTGTACTCTTCATGATCGAAATCATGGCGCCACCTCCTTCTTCGCAGATTTTACAAATACTTTAACAATTTTACCCTTTCCAACGGAAATTTGGGTTGGTCAGTTGGCTAGTTTTCAATGCTGTACGTTAACATTGTAAGTATACTCTAATGCAATCGCCAAGCGAAAAAATCTAAAAAAGTGATGAAAATCAATGTCTTCAAAAATACAATAACCCCGGTTATAATAGAGTTGCAATGGGGATGACAGGCTTCGACGGGGGAGGCTGGTCCCGAATTGCGAGCCGAGAGGTGCCGACCTCGAAAAATCAGCACAAAACCATTAAGTGCCAACGAACGCACTTCATATGCTGCTATGCCCCTCGCCGCCTAAGGTGAGTGACTACAGCTAAATCGCCTATAACAGGCGACGTCCGCCCACCCCGATTTCCGGCCGGTGGTGGACCCGGGCGATACAAAGCTGGAATGCCGTGCAGTCTGTCGTGGGCTGTATGAAAGAGGACTTTCGGGTCTTAGCGACTGGCGAAGTACAGGTTTGCTGGTAATGCCTGCATTTTGCGAGAATAAAAATCAGCTACGCTCGTAGATATTCGAGGGTCGATTCTTTCGGACGCGGGTTCGATTCCCGCCATCTCCACAATTTATACCAGGGCTCAAGCAGATTGAGCCCTGGTTGTGTGTCCAACGTAGGAATCTTGAAGAAAAACGAGGAACTGGAGCAGATTATGGCAGTGTATGATCCAACATTGGAATTATTGACAAACGTACCCACAGACCAAGCGGTTAATTTGATGGTGCGCCACTCAAAGCGTTATCCGATCCTGAGCTCGGAAGATGTAGCTACTGTGCCATTGACACCGGAAGGAATTCGTGTAGCCGAAGAATTCGGCAGAGTTTTGGTTGAATCCTATGTTCTTGGAAAACTGGAAACCAGTGAAATTAACCGCTGTGTGGATACTGCCACTGCGATTGCACGAGGGGCACGATGGAAGGTGAATGCGAACCCTGAACCCCGCTTGACGTATACGTATACCGATGATATCTGGCATCAACGCAGGGCTCATTTGTTTCGAGGAAACCCGATGCCGGAACCGGTGTGTGATTTGATGGATTATTTATGGGCTTTTCACTCGAAGAAACGCAAATTGAATGTATTTGTTACGCATGATTCGGTTTTGGGTTGTCTGGCTGGATACCTGTTCAAAGACATGATTGATGAGGATACCTGGCCGCATTTCCTGGAGGGAATGGCTTTCTGGCAGGAGAACGGAAAGATGTTTTCTGCCTGGCGAAACCAAGTGATTGAGATCAAGGAGCGCCCCTGCATGGATTGATGATCTTCAAAGAAGATTAGTTGATATTTATCAAACGAAACGTGCTGCCTGTTTTCATGGGCAGCACGCTCTTAAATGTCTGAGGCTGAAAATCTGGAATTACAAGCGGGGCAGCAGAATAGTTTGCTGGTTTTGGTATTTGCCCTTCTTGTCAGCATAAGATATCTTACATTCCTCATCTGCTTCGAAGAACAAGACCTGTGCGATACCTTCGTTGGCATAAATCTTGGCAGGCAGGGGCGTGGTATTGGAGATTTCGAGGGTTACGTAGCCTTCCCATTCCGGCTCGAAGGGAGTTACATTGACAATGATGCCGCAGCGGGCGTAGGTGCTTTTGCCCAGACAAATGGTAAGAACACCGCGCGGAATACGGAAATATTCAACAGTGCGGGCGAGGGCAAAGGAGTTGGGCGGGATGATGCAAACATCGCCTTTGAAGTCGATCATGGAACGTATATCAAAAGCTTTTGGATCCACCGTAGCAGAAAAGACGTTGGTGAAGATCTTGAATTCATCGGTGACGCGGACATCGTAGCCATAAGAGGATACACCGTACGACACCACATCTTTTCGCACCTGTTTATCTTCAAATGGTTCTATCATGCCTTGTTCACGTGCCATTTTTGCAATCCAGTGGTCGGGTTTGAGTCCCATAATTTCTCCTTTGTCTATAAACTTATTTGTGAGCAGCGTAATTTTTTGTTCTGTTGCAAGTCTTAATCCCATTTACTGGCATCAAAGACAATTTCTAAAAGTGATTGTCTGTTTTCCAACGACATCGGTTGGGAGTGGGCGTAGTCAGTGAATTCGATGGTCAGCAATTCGGTGGAGATATGTTTCCCATTATAGAACACATGACGGTCAATAAAAGCCTGTCGAGTTTCCGGGCTCTCGTTGTACTGGTCAAAGAAGAGGTTGCCAAGCCCGTAATGCAAGAATGCCCCTTGATAGATTTCTATGGCCTGGGGTTGGTGGGCCTGACTGCCGCTGACAATGATTGCCCCGGCATCTGACATCTTTCGGAAGTCCGCTTGCAGGATGGGGTGGATGGCGTAGCTGTAATATTCCAGGTGCTGGAAGGTGACGATGGGCAGATAGCCTTGTTGGCGTAACTCGGCCACTTTTGATGCCATCCAATCCATGTCGCAGTGAATCGCGCCCGGGCTTGTCTCGCTGGCACCGGCATAGCCTTTGGGTTTGGCATTGCAGCCGAGGAAAGCGATCCTGGTTCCATTCAGGTCGAAAAGGGCGGGTTGTTGTGCATCTTCAGCATTTATGCCGCCGCCATAATACTGCCAACCACGTTGTTGATACATATCGAGCGTGTAGCGCACGGCGTCAGGACCCCAGTCCTGGAAGTGGTCTCCGGCAAGTTCAATGACGTCTGTGCCTACGTTTTCAAGCAGCTCAATATATTCTGGCCGGCTGCAGAATACGAGTGAATTTGTGTTTCCCGCTGGTTTGGGGCAGGCAGGCGTGAATGGGACTTCGTTGTTGATATGGGTGATGTCCGCTTCGGTGAGGATGTCGCGTATATC
>JAIOTF010000319.1 GCA_021107195.1 Anaerolineaceae bacterium
AAGAAACACTGCGCACCATTGAATCAATAAAACTCTCTGGTTTTTCCAGAAGACCCGTTCCTTGATAAACACAGGCCTGCAAACCCATCTCAAGACGGTCTAATTCCCGCACAAATTTAGCTTCAGCGGTTTCGCCTGCCTCATACTCTTCCCACAATGACAATATGTATGTTCCTTCTTCCAGTAAGCCAAAGACACGCTGCACAGCGTCTAACTCCAGGGAATGTTTTCTTTCGCCCGAAATTTGATCGTTTGGCGTGAAATCCCCCGCGTAAATCTCTCCAAAATCATGGAAAAGGGCCATGAGCAGCGCCCTCGTCAAATCAATTTCATCCTCTTTATGCTTGCCCATACCCAACATTGCTGTCAATAATACAACACCTAAACTATGTTCTGCTACCGTCTCGCATCGATCTGCTGGAACGCCAGCCTGCAGCCATCCCTGTCGATAAAGCTGCTTGAGTTGGTAAAATTGGTAATAGACCGCAATTTCCGGTCTTACCTCATGGTTGAATTCTATCTTTGGTGCATTACCTTTTGTTTTCACGATGTGCCTGCCCAATAACTAATATTGCACAAATGAACATCAATCCCCTGCCAACGGATAGCAGAGGATTGATTGTAACAAAAATTCTACGAAATTTTCAGGCTAGCTGATTATTGAATCTCGGCTACCAGCGCATTGGCGTCTTCAGTCAATTGTATCAAGATAGCCTCAATTTCAGCCTCGTCTGCTGCCTGGAACAATTGGGCAGCTGCGTCACCGACTGCGCGGCGAACAGATGACCATGCAGGGAAAGTCTGCGGTTCGGCGGGGCCAATGGCTGCCAGTTTCGCACCGGTTGCCCACACGGGATTCTCGGCAGCATAGCTCTCGAGCAGCGCAGCGGAGGTGGCCTGCGTCGGCAGATAACCGGAGTAGTCACTGATCCACATAGCCTGATTTTCAGCATTGGTCAACCACTTGATGAACACCCAGCTTGCCAGAGTCTTCTCAGGTGTCGTGTTAACAACACCCAGCATCTGCTGGAAGGCGTCAACGGCCAATGTGCCATCAGGGCCGGGAGCGCCGATGAAGGTCCAGGTGTCCTCGTTGGCTTCATCAGCAAAGGCGGCTTCGTAGTAAGGCAGACCAGCAGTGGAACTCATTGTTACCAGAGCTTTGCGCTGTGCCTGTTCAGGATTCGGATAGCTCTCAGTTTCGAACGTGCAGCCGGAATCGCGCAGATCATTCAGGAACATCGTGGCCGCTTTGGCTTCAGGTGTATTGAAATCATAGGCATCACCAGCTTCATTCAATTCACTGCCACCAAAAGCATAAAACCAATTCAGCCAGTTAGTTGTGCTGGGATAATAAACCAGCCCGCCGGTGCCGGCGAAATCGCCGCCGCGTTCGGTATTAAATGCTGCACCTGCGCACATCTGTTCCTTGAATTCTTCAGCAGTTGCTGGAGGAGCAGCAAAGCCCATTTCTTCGGCCCATGTGTTGTTGTAAACAAGCACATTTGCGGACTGGGTCAACGGGTAAGCAATTCTCGCGCCATCAGCTACCAACCCGGCATCATAAGCACTATCATACAAAGCATCCATTTCTTCAGTGCTTAAGCCATAATCAGCATCTTCGATGTAGGAACTGATATCAGCAATCGCGTCAACTGCATACCAGTCGGCAAGTGCATTTGTGTAAGCCATCACAATATCAGGTAGGTCGCCAGACAGAATAGCTGCATTCATCTTGTCTTCAACATCACCATAATGGCCCTGGTCCAGAGCTTCCACGGTAATACCATATTCATTGGTCTTGTTAAATTCTTCAACCAATGCAACCATACCCTCCATGGGTTTACCTTCGCCATAAACGTGCCAGAATTGAACAGTCACACCCTCCAGCGGATTTACTTCTTCCACTGGTTCGGCTACCGGCTCTTCTTCAGCGACGGGCTCTTCAACAGGTTCTTCTGCCACAGGTTCTTCAGGTGCAGGTTCTGGAGCAGGCGCCGGCTTGCAGGCAGCCAAAGCAAGCGACAAAATCACAACGACGATCACCAAAAAGGCTAACTTATTGGTCTTCATTCTTTGTTTCTCCTTAAACATTTTTTTAGTTTGACAATTTTCTAACCAAAAGCTTCAATACTTTTTCAGCCTCGCATTGTCCTCCTTTCACTATGTCAGGCTCTGAAACTTGTCATGTGAGCAAACTGCTCATCATCCTTTGAGCCCTGATCGGGCAATACTTTCGGTAAATTGTTTCTGTGTAAAGAAGTAAATAATCATGATCGGGATAATGGTGATGAAAGCACCCGCCATTGTCAAATTAATTTGTTGACCAGCCTCCTCAACAAAATTCATCAACCCCACAGAAATTGGCCGCCAATCCGGAGTATTGGTCACCAGCATCGGCCATGCCAGTGCATTCCAGGTGCCGATAAAAGAAAGCACGACAATCACCATGATAGATGCTTTGGAGAGCGGTACCGCGATCTGCCACAAAAACCGAAAATGCCCGGCGCCATCGATTTGAGCAGAATCAAACAACTCGTCCGGTATCTGTGCAAAAAATTGGCGCAACAGGAATATAGCAAACACACTCCCCATGAACGGCACCGTAAGTGCTGGCCAATTATTGATCCATTTTAACGGCCCGATCCGCCCTAACCAGGTAACGGTCAAAAAATTAGGGATAATATTGACCATTGCCGGGATCATCATCGTGCTCAATAAAACGCCAAAAATGAAATCCCGACCCGGGAACTTGATCCGCGCAAAGGCGTACGCCGCAAAAATACTGAAGGTGACCTGGCCAGTCAGCGTGATTGCAGCAATGATGATGCTGTTGATGAAATACTCCGAGAATCTCGCCCGCTTCCATGCTTCCACATAGTTTTCAAAATGCAGCTCAGAAGGGAAAAAGGAGCTGCCCAATGCTTCTCCCAGATTCTTGAACGAAGTAGAGATCATCCACACAAATGGGATGAGCGAAATAACCGCGCCGATGAGCAAGATGACATAGGTCGCAACCTTTGCAGATGAGTTTGTTTTATGAAGAGAGCGTCTTTGTTTACCCATAGAACACCTTTGATCCCTGAATTCGATTATTAACCATCGTCAGTAACAAGATAATACCAAACAACACAAAAGAAAGCGCTGATGCATACCCATAACGAAGTTTCTCAAAGAATTCAATAAATATTGCCACGCTGAATGTATCTGTTGTCCCCAACGCAAGACTATCCCTGAATATCCAGATCGTACCGAATGCCTTGAATGTTCCGATGATTGCGATCAAAGACAGGAAATAGGTCGTCGGTGAAAGCAACGGGAATATGATATGCCAGAATGTTTCCCATTTGCTCGCACCATCCACCGATGCAGCATCGACCAATTCTTTGGATATATTTCCTAATCCCGCCAGGTAGATCACTGTGTCATATCCAACATAAGTCCAGATGGAATGTAGAATGATAACTGTTAACGCCAAACTGGGGCCTGCAGCCCATTCCGGCCATTGGAGCCCAATCCCGTTTGCTATGATTGAAAACACACCATCCGGTTCATACAGCCATTTCAACGGCTCGGCGCCCAAACTCTTTAACAGGAGGTTCGCCGGCGCTGTTTCTCTGCTGGAAAAAATCTGCCGGAAAATAGCGGCGCTCGCCACCGCCGGTGTCACATAGGGCAAGAAATACATGATACGGAATGCATTCGAACCCCAGATTCTCTGAAACAGCAAAACGGAGAGGAATAAAGAAATGGCAAGCTGGAAGGGAACAGTGAACATCGAGAAATAAATAGTCACCTTCAACCCTTCCCACAAATCAGGGTCACCAGAAGCCAATATCGTCGGGATTTCGCCAATTAGCAGCCACCCGCCGACCATTAACACAAAAGCAGCAAGTATTCTCCACCAGAACACGTTGCTGCCCACTCTTTTTTCTGCGCTTTTCCAAAACAACCAGGCTAATCCAATCAGAATGAAGCCAGAGCCAATGGTAACAACCTGCGGCCAAATTCCAGGGTCTGTTCCGGCTTCAAGCGCCGCCGCATAAACAGCCGCGATCTCCTTGAAAGTGAACCAGATCAAAATACCGCCGGTTGCCAATGCGGTCCAGGTCAATGCAAACATGCTTTGATACTGGAATGTCTTTCCACTTCCAATAAACTTTTGAGCTAGCCAGCCCAAAAGCAGCCCGCCAATGGCCAGCCCTGCAAAAAGAGAAAATGCGGACACGACCTGCTCTGCCCAGAGCGCTTCGCCTAACAGGCGCATAAACACTTCCTGTGTCCGCTCCAGTCCCCGCAGCTTATCGGCAATCCCCAGAAATTCCGGCAGAAGAACTACAATCCAGCGCACCATAGCAAGCAAAGTGCCTGCCTGCACAAAGGCTGGTATAATATGCAGCCATTGCTTTTGCTTGCCTGCTGTAATCTCCTTCTGCTGGGCCCGGATCAATAGATATGCTCCGACAAATGTCAGTAAAGCCAAAACAAAGGCTGCCAGATAAGCCAGGTTGCCAACCCCGGATACATAGTTTTTCAAACCTAGAAAACCGCCCTGTTTCAGTCGCCATTTATGCATGCTGACGTATAATGCAAAACCAACAGGGAAAATGCCGAATATAAAGATCAAAATAACTGCCGGAGCAATAAAAAGGTATCCTGTCAGATACTCACGTATCTTTCGACTATTCTTCCCCGTAAAAATAGAGCGCTTCTGATTTCTGCTTTTGATCTCAACCATTTCGGCCATGTTGCTCCCTTTGGAAGATAGTTGCAGGATTATAGTTTTGATTGTAGCCCTATTATATTTAATAACTTGTTAAAATATCTTTATCTTTTTGTAAGTATACAATAACTTTAGAACAAGGATGAAATATGGCTCGCTTTAATAAAATTGTTTTTATTTTCACACTTCTTGTTTTGATAGCGGGATGCACAAATACACAGAAGCCTGCGCCACCTGAAGCTACTGAAGTCCCTTTACAAACTCTGGATCATGTTGTTATCAGCGAGGTCATGACGGGAATCGAAAGTAATAACAATCATGATTTTATCGAGTTATTCAATCCACAAAATGAAGTGGTAAACCTTGCTGGCTATACCTTGTCTTATCAATTAGACCAGGATTCCGAAATAACTGTCTTACATGAATGGGATTCGCATACCCTGATACCGGCTTACGGCCACTATTTACTTGGCTACAGCGGTGAAGAATTTGTCACAGTTGTTGATACAGAATTCAAACAAAACCTCATTTCCAATAAAGGCAGCCTGGCCCTCTTCGACGAAAAGGGTGAAATCCAGGATAGCCTGCGTTGGGGAAAACAACCGAGTAATTTTCAGGAGGGTTCACCTGCCTTATCTTTGTCCAAAGGAAAATCTCTGGAAAGACTGCCTGATGGTGAATTGGGTAATGCCACAGACACCAATGACAACCTGAACGATTTTGCCCTGATTGCGCAACCAAACCCGCAAAACAGCGGAAGCCCTGCCGTCCCTGTGATTGCCGAACAATTACAA
>JAIOTF010000398.1 GCA_021107195.1 Anaerolineaceae bacterium
GAATGGCAGGGATAAGCTTGTTATTAATTCTGGCGGTAGACATCAATCCCCAGCGGATACTATTCATATCTTTCCTCCAAATTGCATCTAAAACGACCTCTGATGAACCGTTATTACAGACTCGCCCAGATCACTCCGAACGTGTCTGATAGTATTTATATTTCCCCTTATAAAATGAGCGCAATCTGCCTTTGCGCTGCAGGCCTTTAATCGCTGCCTTTACCTCTAGTTGACCATAACGCCGGAATTTCCCTATGATCTTTTCTTCGCTTTTTCCATTGACACAGAAACTGAGGATTTCTGCTGCGAACCCGTCCTCTTCAGTCGGCAGCGCCTTCCAGGGAACAATGAACGTTACCCCGGGATTACCCAAAAATTTCTCGCCATGAATAACATCAAGATGCTCCGGAAATCTCGCCAGATATTTTCGCAAGCGCACCCGAATTTTCCCGCCGCTCCCGCTGGAACCATACCCGTGGATCACCTTGAATTGCTTTTTATTTCCTCTGGCCACCCGGGCGTTGTAATAAGAAATAAATGACGACAATGCTTCTGTTATTGTATGGTCATGCAAATCGATCTCGTCGTAAGAATTCACCTGCTTTTGATCCCTTTTCTCCAATCGGCTCATAATTTCCTGTCCAGAACAAACTCATCCAAACGATCCAAATCAATAGCTGTTTCCGAAATTGCAAACAGATCAATGGATATTCCGGCTTCCATCACAGATTTTTTTGAACCCGAGACAAGTGGATGCCAGGGAGGCAATGGCTTTCTTTCATGCAGTAATCGGTAAGCACACGTCATCGGCAAACTGTCCAATTCAGCCACGCGTTTCGCCGATAATACAACGCACTCCGGCACAATTTGCTTTCGGTGCTCATAATCCCGGCAGCCTCCGTTTTCTAAATCATACAATTTACAGGCGATACAAGTAAAAAAGACTTCGCCGCTTTCTTCGTTTTTGATCTTATGCAAACAGCATCGGCCGCAATGGTCGCAAATCAACTCCCACTCTTCTTCATTCAATTCCGCTAATCTCTTTGTTTCCCAAAAATTTTCAGCATCACTAGCCATTTGTTCAAATCCTGTAAAAATGTCGAAAGGTCCATTCCCGGAGAAGCGGAGTCTTTGGGGAGGGATGCAGATTTCAATGAATCTTTATCCCTGCCGGTTTGTGTAATAAGCGAGTTTTCCTGATCTCCGAGCAACTACTCAAGTAGTGAGATTTATAAAACAGCATGGCCGCTGATTGAGCAGCGAAGCGTGTCGGAATCAAGGCGAAGCGGTATTTGCAAGTTCCGTTCCCGGTTTCGATACGCCCCTCTAAAAGAATTCGGGGCTACTCAACCAGCGAACCAGATACTTTTCCAAGAAAGGCTGAGTAGTTATATCTCTGAAAAAAAATTGAGCAGGTGGTTGAACCACGTGGTTCAACCAGTTGGTTAGTCCGCCGGAGGGGTATCGCAGGCATTTTACTCATAGCACCATTGCAGAACATTTGTTCTTGATTTACAAGGCTGACTTTCAGCAATTCTCAATTTAGATTTGCAGTAACGATTAACGACTGAAGTCGAACCTACAACAGCTTTGTTTCAGCATGTTGAGAATTGCCATATATTCGAAACCATCCTGGCAGCTTCAAGTATAATTGAAATCTGTTATCATAATGCCACTTCACATCGAAAGGTAAGAATAATGTCCAATGTCTCGGAAAAATTCCTGACATACGTCAAAATTGATACACAATCAGATCGTTACAGCGATACTGCACCCTCAACAAAAAAACAGCTTGACCTGTCAAAGCTGCTGGTCAAGGAACTTAATGCCCTCAAACTTGAGGAGGTTTCGCTCTCCGATTTTGGGTATGTCATGGCTTTACTCCCGTCGAATATCCCTGATTTCAAAGGCCCCACCCCGGGTTTTATTGCCCATGTGGATACAAGCCCAGACTTTTCAGGTAAAAACGTCAATCCCCAAATCACAGAAAATTACCAGGGCGGCGACATCCCCCTGGACAAAGCCGGCACGATCGTTCTCTCTCCAAATGAATTCCCTGAATTAAAGAAATATACTGGGAAAACCTTGATCACAACCGATGGCACAACACTGCTCGGAGCGGATGACAAAGCGGGTGTTGCCGAGATCATGACGGCTATTGAATATCTTGTGCAACACCCGGAAATTCCTCATGGTGCGATACGTATTGCCTTCACTCCCGATGAAGAAGTAGGCAAAGGCGCGGACCATTTTGACGTCCAGGCATTTGGCGCTGATTTTGCGTACACGATGGACGGCGGCGAGATTGGCGAATTGAATTATGAAAATTTCAATGCAGCCCAGGCCACAATCAATATCCACGGCCGAAGTGTGCACCCTGGTTCTGCCAAAGGCAAAATGACCAATGCCATCATGGTTGCAATGGAACTGGCGCAAATGCTTCCCGACCGTGAGCGCCCGGAATTCACCGAAGACTATGAGGGCTTTTTCCACCTCTTTGAATTCAAAGGCGATGTCGAGCAGGCTCGCATGGTATATATCATCCGCGACCACGACCGCGATAAATTCTCGGCGAAAATTGATCTGATCGAGCGCAGCGCAGCCACCTTGAATTCCCGCTACGGCGCCGGCACCATAAATATCAAGATCAAAGAGCAGTACCTGAACATGAAAGAAAAGATTCTTCCAGAGATGCACATCGTAAAAACTGCGCAAGAAGCCATGCAATCCTTGGGAATTCCACCTCTGGTCATCCCGATCCGCGGCGGAACTGATGGATCCCGACTTTCTTACATGGGACTTCCTACCCCCAACATCTTCACCGGCGGCCACAATTTCCACGGCAATTATGAATACATCTGTCTGGAATCCATGGAAAGCGCTGTTGAGGTGATCCTCAAGATCATTGAATTGTACGCAGCGAAATGAAAAACAGAAAAGAGCGTCCCCATCAGGACGCTCTTTTTATTTAAGTGATCTTACCAGCGCTTGCAGCACTTCCGTTGCTTTCCCTTCCAGGTAAATATCTGTCACACCTGCGGTATAGTTGGAAGGCTTGATATTGATTTCAATGACCGTCTTTCCATTCTTTTTCGCCTCTAGCGGCAGCGATGCAGCCGGCATCACCTCACCTGTTGTTCCAACCACCAGCCAGACATCTGCCCGCAATGTTTCAGACATAGCACGCCTATGCGCCCGCGCAGGGATGCTTTCTCCGAAAAACACGAAATCCGGTTTAAGGATAGCGTCACATTTGATGCAGCGGGGTGGAAACGCATCCCAATCCCCATCGTCGACAAGCTTTCTTTCCCCGCAGCTCAGACAAACCAGTCTATGACTGCTGCCGTGATATTCAATAACATCCTGGCTGCCAGCCTGCTGGTGCAAATAATCAATATTCTGAGTGATCACGCCTTGCAAATAGCCCATTTGTTCCATATCTGCCAGCGCATAATGGGCTGCGTTTGGTTTTGCGGCGGAAAAATAGTCGTAGAAAATAACCCTGATCTCTTTCCATGCAGCTTCAGGGTGAGCGTTGAAAGTCCGCAGGTCCAGGCAGCCCGGATCATGCTGCGCCCAAATCCCCGATTCCCCGCGAAAGGGCGGTATGCCGCTTTCCACGGATATTCCGGCACCGGTGAAAGCAATCACGCGATCCGCGTTTTTGATTTTCTGAACAGCTTGTTCTAATAATCCTGCATGCATGCGTACGGCCTTTCATACATCATGTGTAATTACTCAGGTATTTCTTTGGAGGCAGCTTTATCACCGGCACTCCCCGGCACTGCCTGCGGGGCAAGTGTGCACCTGCGGTGACAAGTGCAGGTGAGCAATCTCCCAGCAATTCTCAATCCAGATTTGTAGTAACGATTTTAATCGTTGATTTTTGACATATAACGACTAAAGTCGTTACTACAACGAACTACCCTACATCTACACCAATGCCTGAGAATGCAGATATCAAATGCCTAACGACTGAAGTCGTACCTACAACAGATTCATTCCAGCATATTGAGAATTGCTGGCACGACAGTGAAGGAAAAGCGTGCTCCCTGACAAAGTCACAGCATTCGTAAAGACATTTTCCGGGGAGGCTGAGTAATTGCCATCACAGTTAATATTCTTCCAAACGCTTCAAGCGGTTGACAGCTTCAAGTAAAGTAGTTTGTTTTTTGGCAAAATTGATGCGTACCAAATTCTCCACATCCGTTGGATTGCTGAAGAAACTGCTCCCGGGAACAACCGCAACCCCAACCTCACGTGCCAGAAATTCAGCAAACGAACGGTCTTTTGTCCACGCGCTCTTTTGATACTTTTCTCCGGGCCAGGAGATCTTTGAGAAGTCCAGCATGATGTAGTATGCCCCTTCAGGTATAAAATACCCGAACCCGGCCTTTGTCAGGCCTGGCAGGATCAGCTCTCTGGCCTGCGAGTATTGTTGAACAACCTTATGAAAATAGTCCTCCCCGAGATTCAAGGCAGTGATACCGGCAATCTGAAACGGGGCTGGCGCGCATACCGTGATGTAATCATGTACTTTGCGGATCAACGCGGAGAGCTGTTCACTGGCTACCGCCCATCCAATCCGCCAGCCAGTGACGGAAAGGTTTTCCCGAGCCCGCTGATCGTTACAGTGCGCTCTCTCATCCCATCCAGGCTGGCAATACTGAGATGTTTGCGCCCTTCATAAAGGATGTATTCATAAAATTCATCTGTTACTGCAATCACATCATGTTTTTTACAAAGCGAAGCGATGATCTCCAAATCCTCTTTGTTGAAAACACGGCCTGTCGGATTATGCGGGGTATTGATCAAAATCAAACGGGTTTTCCTGTTGAAAGCATTCGCCAATTCCTGCGGGTCAAAACGGTATTCCGGCTGCCGCAAAGAAACAAATCTTGGCGTTACGCCCGCCAGGGCACAATCCGGCAGATAATTCTCATACCACGGTTCCAGGATGATGATCTCGTCTCCCGGGTCGGTCAAAGCAAGGATGGTAGAAATCATCGCCTCACTGACCCCGCAGGTCACGGTAACTTCCGTCTCCGGATTGTATGCAACCCGGTTGTAATCCCTTGACTTTTTTGCAATCGCATCCCGAAACCCCGGATCGCCAAACGGGAACGTGTATTGATTCTCTCCATTTTGAATAGCTTTTACCGCTGCATCCAGTACGGGCTGCGGCGCAGAAAAATCGGGCAATCCCTGAGATAAATTGACCGCACCGGTAACATCTCCCAGGCGGGTCATTTCCCGAATAACGGATTCCTGAAAAGAATCGGTGCGTGCGGCGAATCTTCTTGAGTGCATAGGTAAGTCTCTCGAAACTGTCATCATCCGTCATTTTGTCTGCTCGGATTAAGGTTTTGACCAGTTTATCACAGAAACCCGGGGCATTAAGTGCAGGGAGCATTGAAAGTCTGTAGATTTTGTTGTGACGAAGGTCATGATCTGACATGGCCGTGGAGCGTGCTTCACAATGGTGGAGATTGCTCCCTGGCACTACCTCCAGGGCATGTGTCAGTCGCCAGGCTCCTTCGTAATGACATCAAGTGGCGGATGATTTTCTACAACATTTTAGTGCACCCAAGGGGATGCACTTATTCGCGCAGCCGTGTTACAGGGATGCCGCACAAGAATTTGAAAGTACGCGGCCCTGTATTCTCATATTGGTGCAGCAATCCTGCAGGAACAAAAGCCACATCCCCCACCGTTAACGATTCCCAATGGTCTCCCAGCCATAAACGCCCCTCCCCCTCCACGACAAAATTCTCGTGTTCGTAAGGATGCGTATGGCGCGGCGAGTGTCCGCCGGTTTCCAGTTCCACCATTCGTAAAGCATAGGCTGGCGCTCCGTCATGCTCGTCATCAATTAACCAGCGGATCGATGCGCCGGGTGCGCTTTCTCCAAACACTTGCGCGGGTATCTCACTGTAATGAACCACTTTCGCTTTCTGCATTTTCACGATTCTCCTTCGAAATCTGTCAATTTTCACCTATAATAGTATTTTACCGTAACTACTCGGGTGTGTCTTTGCGAGGCAGCTTTATCGCCGACATTCCTCGGCACTGCCTGCGGGGCAAGTGTGCACCTGCGGTGACAAGTACAGGTGAGCAATCTCCACGACAGTGAGGGATGCTTCGCGGCCACGTCACAAAAGCGTGCTCTTCGCAGTGACATTTCCCGGGGAGGCTGAGTCGTTACCAGTATTTTACCAATATCTTCAGCAGCATGATCAGGAAACCGGGTTGTAAATCAATGAGTCTTTTCAGCATACCAGCTCTTTTACTATTTATATTCTTCGCTTGCTCCTTTGCATACCTCTCCTGGCAGGCCAATATTGATATTTTTGAAAAAGAAGTGATCTTTAAAGTTGAAAACCAGGAAGATATTATGGCTACACGAATTAATCAGTCTGATATCCATATCCGCTGGAACGCTTCGGTCTCGCCCTCCCATATTGCTTTGACAACGGCCCGATTTCCTCAAAAAACCACGGTGTATGCTGTGCCTGGCGGAGAGAATAGCATTAAATTGACGGATATCCCCCCTTCGCCGCGCCCCTATTTCCGGCTGGAACAGGAAAAACAGAAAAGCATCACGATTGCAGAACGCATCCTGCCCTTTGAGAAAGTCAATAATTTCCGCGATCTGGGCGGTTACCAGACCTCGGGCTGCCAAACCCTGAAATGGGGGCGGATCTATCGTTCCGGCCACCTGGGCAGCCCCAGCCGTTTTGACCTTGATGTGCTGCAAGACCTGGGTATCAGAACCGTGATCGACCTGCGCGGCGCGGAAGAGCGTAAAAAAACGCCGGATACCCTTCTTCCCGGCGTAAACTATCTGCATATTCCTCTTTTCCGTTCCGACCCCTTCCTATTCAGGCACATCATGTTTCAGCGGCACAAGCTGGGCAAACGGCTTGAAACCATCTACACTACCTGGGTGATTGATGGCAGCGCAAAAGAAATGGGCAGAATATTCCGCTTGATCAGCGATCCGGGCAACCTGCCGGTGCTCTTCCATTGTACCGCCGGCAAAGACCGCACCGGCATCACCGCCGCCCTGCTGCTCCTGGCCCTGGGTGTGCCGGAAAGCACAGCCATTGCCGATTACACACTGAGCAACGCTTCTGCCGAACGCTTCATGGTCGACTTCCAGCAGTCGATCTCAGCTGTCCGCTTCCTGGGCATCAAACAGGAACATTTCTACCCGATCATTGCCACCCCGCCAGAGATGATGGCCTCCACCATCGCTCACATCAAACGTAAATATGGTTCGATTGAACATTATCTCAGAAAAACAGCAGGCGTTTCTGATAACGTGCTCGATCAACTCAAAGCCATCCTGCTGGATGACTGAAACATGTCGAAATCCAAAACCCTGATGATTGCCCGTATCTTTATCGGCGCAGTTACTTTTTTCAACCTGCAATGCGCGGTTATTTTTCTCCTTTTCCCCCAGCGCTACGCCCCCGCGTTTGAAGTCTCCGGTGTGCCCGGCGCCTCCCTGGTCAGCGCTCTGGGCATCCTCTTCCTGATGTGGAACGTTCCCTACCTGTTTGCCCTCTGTCACCCCCGAAAACACCGCATTTCCCCGATCCAGGCAGTTCTGATGCAGGCGGTTGGCTTACTCGGCGAAACCATCCTGTTTTTCAACACCCCCACTGAACATCTCCTCCTCCGTCAGACCGCCCAGCGTTTCATTCTCTTTGACGGCGGCGGGCTGCTCTTCCTTCTGGCGGCTTTTCTGATCGTGCAGTATACAGAAAACTATTGATATAGACATAAATGGGTTAACTTTGTTGTTCCCCTTACGACATTTTGCCCGCAGGGTAAAGGGGGCAAGCATGGATTTTAATCAAACCTGCCGCTTGGGCAAATGCCATCCAACAAAGCATTGGATACTATTCGCACAGGTCTGGGCGTGCTTCCTCACCCAGACGGCCGCCATCAGGCTACTGGAACAGGTGAGGATTTTTTATCTTTGGTTGGCCAATGAACAAGCCCAACCGGGCGCAAGGTCAGCCAATTGTGCCTCGATGCTGAACCAGTGGTGCAGGCATACTGCTGGCATCCCATTAATCGAAGGAAAATTTGTGAAGGGGGAACACCGCCACCCGGAAGCCGATGTTGTTGTTCCTGTTGTGCGGGTTGTTGTTGTTCCTGTTAGCGACGCGCGTGTTGTTATGATTGTTGTTCCACGAGCCGCCGCGCAAAGCCCTGTGACCTCTGCCCAATCATCAGGCTGTCAAGCCTGTTTGATCCATGCTCCCAACAGCCGCCCCATTTCCACCACCATGCGGGCCGCGTGTTCATATTGTCCAATGTTAATCAACTCCAGATCATGTGAAAACCTCATCCAAAAGCGCAGTTGCTCCAGAATAACATCCGCTTTCTTCAACCAGGTGTGCCGCTCTTCTCCTGTCGATTTTCCAGCCCATACAATGCTGTCCTGAAACGCCATCCCCTGCTGCTGAATATGCTCGCTGAGCGTGAAACGGTAAACCCGGGGGAATTTTTGCATCTGCGGCAGCAGCCACAGCAAAAAGTCATGCGTGCGCACAAACAATGGCGACTCTTTCATGACTGCCTCACAGCCGGCACGGCAAAATCCAGCACACTGCGCCGCAGCCCGTAGCTGTCGCCATGCGCGGCATGGTTGATCCAGCCCGCAACACTTGCCTTTAAATGGGCCTGTTTTTCTTCCGACTCACCAGCCTCGACCACCAGTCTGCGCAGCTTGCGCCGGTAGTGCACCACCTTGCGGCGCTTCAATCTCCGGTGGTCAGGGTAAATCCGAAACCCGAGGAAAGGAATGCCGTCCGCCACGGCATTGATCCGCGCACTTTCGGTGTGCAGCCTCAGACGCAGCGAAGCCATTTTGTCCTCTATGGCCGCCAACCAACCCAGCAGCATCTGCGGTGAATCGGCAAACAGCAAAAAATCATCCACATAGCGCAGATAAGCCGGACAATGCAGCTCACGTTTGACGAAGTTGTCAAACCCATTCAAATAAATATTCGCCCAAAACTGGGAGGTAAGATTGCCAATCGGCAGACCGCGCGGGCGGGTGGCGGCAAAAAGGTCATCCCCGGGAAAATACGCCATTTCATATTCTTCGCTTAAGACGTGCTGCCCGCTTGCCAATATGCGGTCACATAACCACAGCAAGTCGTCATCGCGGATCAGGCGGGAAAACTCCGCCCGCAAGAGAGTCAAATCAATACTGGGGAAGAACTGACGCAGATCGCATTGCAGAAAATAGCGATACTTGCGGGCAAACTGTGTGGTGCGATCGAGAGCGCGGTGGGTGCCCTTTGCCCACGCGGTTGGCATAACTGTCATGGATGAAGCGCGGTTCCCAGATGGGCTCCATCACCTGACACAAAGCGTGGTGCGCCACCCGGTCGCGGAAAGGGGCGGCCGAAATCAGCCGCCGCTTGGGTTCATGGATGAAAAAGCTGTGGTAAGCGCCGGGCTGGTAGGTCTTCAAACGCAGTTCTCCTTGCAGTTGCAGCAGCTTTTCCTCCTGCTTCCGTTCAAAAGCCGCCACGGTCGCTTTGCCCCGCTTTCCCTTGCGGGCACGCCGGTAGGCCGTATACAGGTTTTCAAACTCCCACACCTGCGGGTAAAGATTGCGGTAGGTTTTCATAAGCCTCCTTTTTGGATGTACTGTAAAAATCGGGAAAATTTTCGCGCCCGCTTTGCGGGCGCGACAGAACACAGCGCACAGCAGCCCCGCTCCGCTGCGCTGCGCAGGGCTGACAGAAAACAACTGCTTATTGGGGAAGGGGGAACACCGGCACCCGGAAGCCGATGTAGTTGCGCCCGTCGTGCGGGAGGTTGTAGTACCCGTTAGCGACGCGCGCGAAGAGATGATCGTGGTTCCACGAGCCGCCGCGCAAAGCCAAAACATCATGGTCATCATCCCGGAAATTCGCCTGCCACTCCCATACATTGCCACTCATGTCCAACACCTTGTGCGGCTGGCTGGCGCCCTGCGGATACATCCACACCGGCGTGGTGCGTCCAATCCCGCTTTCATCCGTATTGGCATAGCGCACGATCTCCTCTTCAGAATTCTCCAGCTTCCCCCAGGCAAAGCGGCCACCCTCTTCTCCGCCTGCGGCCTGCACCCATTCCGCTTCGGTCGGCAGACGAAACTGAATAGTCCCCGGCTGCACACCAGCGGCTTCCAACTGCGCCCATTCCGGCTGCTCCACATGCGCAGCCAGCCACCTGCAATACGCATTCGCCTCATACCAGGAGATGCCCACCACGGGCGCATTCCTGCGGCTGGCCCCAAAGCGCGGGTCGCTCCAGTAGCGCGGCAGCAACTTGTTACGCTCATCCAGGTTCTCACGCAACCACTTATACCCTTTCTTACTCCAATTCCCCATTGCTTTGTACTTTTTCTCCCGTTCAGCGAACGCCGGGAAATCCACCCAATATCTTTCCTCATGAAAATCTTCCGCGTCCAGGAAGCGTGCATACTGCCCATTCGTTACCGGGTATCTGGCGATTTGGAAAGCGGGTGCTGCGGGGCTGGGGCTGGGAATAAAGGTGTGCAAGCCTTCGAGGGTGTAACCGAGTTCGTCGGCCAGGCTGGCACATTCAGCTCGTATGCGCGGGTCAGGCAGCGATGTAACTGCAAGTTCCTTCAACTGCGCAAAAATGCGTTCAGTAGACGGCGCTTTTTTACTGGGGAAAGCATTCTGATACAACACCAGCAAATCCCCCGCCAACCAGATCATGCGCGCCCGTTCTTCCACGTTCCTGGTCACGTCCGGATTCGAAAGTGCATCCAACAAAGCCGACATTGCAGGGCGTTGGGGAGAGCCAAAACATAAATGCTCTCCCAACAATTTAATGGCCTCATGCCAGCGATCGCTTTTTCCAACCAAATCATAAATATACTCATCGGGGTCAATATCTGCCAAGTGTCGCGCTGCCAAATATTCTTCGAAAGTCAAATGCGGAAAAGTGTAAACTTTGCGCGATGGCTTTCCAGGTGTGGAAATCGTTCCTTGCAGCATTAACAATCCATTGGCGCTTTGACAGTATTCCAGGAATGTCTCGACTTTATCGCGTTCTTTCAGATAAACCTTCAGAATGCCATCCAGCAAGTCCTCTGTCACCAGCGCTGCTTCGCTGCCCTTGCGCCGATTTCTTTGAGAATCCCCGTGCGCTTTATACGCCACTTCCCACAGCGCCTGATACAAAACAGTTGGCGGTACTTTTAGCGCATCAAGAATGCTCTGCTTCCTGGTTTCACCTTCTACTGAACGTTCACCCTGCCAGCGGATGAGCAACAGCTCAACACATCGCTCATACACCTCGGCTCGCGTATCAGGCAGACTGCCAAAATGAGTATGTACGACCGCCATGATCGTCAATATCAGGGGAAAGGCAGCAATATCAATCAGTCGGCGACGATCACCTGGCTGTAAAGTCTCTAACAATTCTTTGCGTTTGCGTTCGTATTCATCCTTACGCACGCGTTCGATCGAACCGAGTTCGGCATACCACGCGTTTACAAAATATTCAATTTTTGGCCGGCTCAACAAAGCCAATTCGTGCGTCTCCCAACCGGTCAATTTCCAGGCCGCGTCATTTCGATATGAGAAGGTGCGGCACGTTACCAGATAAAAATTGGATGAATTCCGGCTGTATTTTTCAACAAAGTCTGTCATGGCCTGCACAACCAAAGGGCGTATATGAATGTCA
>JAIOTF010000214.1 GCA_021107195.1 Anaerolineaceae bacterium
GAATGGACTTTCGTAAAGAGGCGAAGTGGATATCAGAATGTTTCCAGGCTCTCATTTTGCTGACCTTTCCCAGTAAGGATACAAATTATATCGATAATGGCGATGCAAGTTCAATGCCCAAAGATACGGCAGACAATGCTCTTTCACCTCATAGTAATTATAATGATTTTCATCCGCTGTTGTAGATTTTGCCGTGTTTGATAAAGCTGCACTTTTTGCGCAGGCAGTCATTGCGAAATTACTGGATCATGCAACGGAAATTTGATTGTACAGGCAGGGCCACCATATAGTAAAATTAACACCTCAGGAGGCTGGATTGGTTGAGATAAAACGCAAACGCAATCGCAAGTTGTTATTGATCGTCCTTTTGGTTGAAGTGATCTGTATTGCCGGATTGGCAACTTTGCTTCTGGTGAATCGTGACGCCGAAGAACCAGGCAATGCTTTTTCTTTGCGGAGTTGGGTGGCGGAAGCTGGGCGTGCAGTTGAAAGCGGCGCAAATATTCCGGGGCTTAACCCTGATCAGGTGCTGGCTCAAGTAGAGGGGGAAGGGTTTACCTGTGCTGCTCCGCGCGTTGATGAAAAGCAGCGCGTGATTTGGAAGTGTGAAAAAACCGAAGGTGATGTGGTCTATCAGGTGTTGGTGCTGAGCCGAAGTGAAAGCAGCGTTGATTTGATTGACGCCAATATTAATCAAAACGGAAGTGTGTCGGATGAAGAAGCAATTCAATATTTATGTTTTATCGGCACGCTGCCATTTGATGGTAAACAGCAAGCTGAAAGTTGTCAGTGGATAGAAGAAACGCTTCCCGCGATCACTGAGGTGGGTGATCTGCGGCCGGCTCAATTCAGTGGTGTTACGCATTTGTTGTATGGCGCAGATGAGGCGCGGTCATTGGAGCTGGGCAGCCTGCCATGATCGGGTATTATGCAAGAATGAAAAAAAACCGTCTCAGTCAGGCGGTCTTTTTGTTAGTATAGGGGACGATATGTTCAGTTGATTTAGCTGCCTCTTCTCGAGGCATGAACGATCAGGACAAACTCAGCTTTACGGCCCGCCACTTTTTTTTGAATCTCTTTTACACTGCCGCGAAAGATTGATTCGGTGGGCAAAGTCAAATCACAGGCCAACGTGATGCGCCTGCCTTTACCGAAAGCGGTGGCAATTTCATCCAAAAGGCGATTCAGGCGATAGGGAGTATCCATCAGAACGATCGGATAACCGCTCTTGTCCAGGTTCTTCAATTCTTGCAGCCTTTTATCCGACTGGCGCGGTAAAAATCCGCCAAAAACAAAGCGGTCCAGATTTTCATCAAGGATTGAAAGGGTGGCCATCAAGGATGAGGGACCGGGAACGGGGATGACAGGGATATTGAAGGAGACCGCCTGCTGGATCAAAACAGCCCCCGGGTCAGAGAAAACCGGGGTACCACAGTCAGAGATCAATGCCAGGTTTTTCCCTTGATGGAGCAGCATCATGATTTCGCTGACGCGTTCGCTTTTTCCCCGTTCATTGTGTTCATTGAGTGGGATGAGCTCGTTGGCTTTGATATTCAGTCTTTTCAGCAGTTTACTGCCTTCTTTGCGCTCTTCGCAAACGATGGCATCGACGGATTTCAGTGTTTCGATGGCGCGCAGGGTGATGTCCTGGAGGTTGCCGATTGGTGTGGCGACGATATATAAACATCCACTTTTGCTCATGGGGAGTCCTCTTTTGAATAGATGTGTTGGGTTAATTGTACCCCACGGTAGTCGTTGAAGAAAAAACAATCTACGGTATAATATTGCTTATGTCGAATATCAATAATGATGAAACTATGCCGATTCCGGTAAAAAAAGATAACGATGAAGGCGATTTTAACATGGATGAAACCATGCCGATTTCACCCAAAAGCGTTGATGGTGGCTTTTTGGATGAAACAATGTCATTGAATGTTGTAAAGGTTAAGGAAAACTTGCCCCCTGATCCTGTTTCTCAAACAGGGGATGAGCTGCCGCTTCCCCCGGGAGATAATTCCCCGGACACTGAACCAGTCCGCAAACCTCGCCGATTTGTCTGGATCCTTGGTGGAGTATTGCTGGCCGTATTGTTGGCAGCAGTTGGCGGTTTATTTGGGTATCAAGCGGCTATTCAGATGCGTTGGAAGGCCCAACAAGACCAGATTGCAATGATTGGAACAACGCAATACCAATTGGGGGCAGCTGATTTGGAGGCTGGGCGTTATGAAATGGCCCGGCGCAGGTTTGAGTACATTATTCAAATTGATCCAAGCTTCCCTGGAGCAGCCGAGAAATTGACAGAAGTGATGTTGAAGATGGCGATGATATCCACGCCGACGCCAGTAGTGGAGGCTGGACCAGCTCCAACACCTACGCCGGATCTGCGAGGCGCTGAAGCAATATTCAATCAAGCCGTCCAGGTCTATCGCGGCCAAGATTGGGAAGCTACAATCGCAACACTGGATCGCTTGCGGGATGAGGATATCACTTATCGCACCCTGGAAGTGGACGGTATGTATTATATGGCCTTGCGGTTCCGAGGGATCAAGAAGATCGTTCAGGATGGCAATTTAGAAGGCGGTATGTATGATCTGTCACAGGCTGAACGCTATGGCCCGGTTGATAGTCAGGCTGAACAATACCGCACCTGGGCACGCTATTACATGACAGGTTCGAGCTTCTGGGAAATTGATTGGCCCAAGGTCATCGACTATTTCTATCAAGTGTATGCTGCTTTGCCGAATTTGCGGGATGGATCCGGCTGGACGGCAATGGAGCGCTATCGCCAGGCTTCCATTGCGTATGGAAACCAATTGGTTGAGATGGGCGAATATTGCATGGCGCGTGATCAATTTAGAAACGCACTTTCTTTAGGGGCGGACGAAATTTTAGCTCCCACAGCTACGGCTGTTCAGTTGATCTGTGAACCGCCAACGCCAACGCCAGCACCTGCTACGCCAACGCCAACCGCGACAGTGCCAACGGTTTATCCCTAAACGAAATGTTGTTGATAATGGGAAACCGCCCTGCTATCAGGGCGGTTTTTTTGTTGTCTATATGAGCTTTGCAAACATGTCATGGGCCAGGGTATTGGTGATTTTGGTATTGACCAGTGTGCCTATTGGTAGTTCTTCCCCGTCAACGATGACTAGGCCGTCAATCTCTGGTGCATCTCGGTAGGAGCGTCCAATAGAGACTCCGTCTCCGCTGCCTTCAATCAGGACAGGAAGGTTTTTGCCAATAAATTGTTGATTTTTGTTCAGTGAGATATTCTCTTGCAAGAGCATCAATTTTTCCCAGCGCTGTTCCTTGACTTCGGCCGGGATTGGATCACCAAGCGGTGCGCTGGGGGTGCCATTTTCGTATGAGAATGTGAAAGCGCCCAGATGATCAAATTCCATTTCGCGAACAAAATCGAGCAAAAATTCAAATTCTTTATCTGTTTCCCCGGGATAGCCAACAATAAAGGTTGTGCGCATAGCCAATTCAGGCATAGCGTTTCTCATTTTGGCAATTGTTTTGTAAACCCAATCAATATTGGCTGGGCGATGCATGCGCCGCAATACGTCTGGGTGTGCATGTTGTAAGGGGAGGTCAAGGTAAGGCAGAATTTGCGGTTGATCTGCCATTATATTGATCAACTCATCGGAAATATAGCCGGGAAACGTGTATAAAATCCGAATCCAGGGAATGTCTGGCACCGCCGGGACCAATTCTTTAAGCAGGGTTGAAAGGCCGTCTTTCAGGCTGCGGTCAGCGCCGTAATCGGAGGTGTCCTGGGAGATGAGCACCAGCTCTTTGATATTTCC
>JAIOTF010000092.1 GCA_021107195.1 Anaerolineaceae bacterium
GGGCGCGCTCTCTCAAGGCTTCGCGCAGATCAATGGCTTTATGGATCATCTCCACGAAGCGCTCTGCATCAAAATTGGCATTGGTGATTGTGGTAAACAATGCCTGGGCAACAAACAGATCCGTCTCAGGATCGGTAACGCCCATCTTGCGCCCGCGGGTGCCCCAGAATGAGATGCCTTTTAATAGATAGATCAATAGGTCTTGCAGGTTGGCCACATCTGCGGTCTTGCCGCATACACCCTTCACCGTGCAACCGGTGTTCTTGGCTGTTTCCTGACATTGGTAACAGAACATGCTGCTCATTTAGATTTTCTCCTTATTATGCTTGGTTTGCAGGCGGCCGCGGGACAATTTCAAAGAGCAGTGTAATTGCATCTTCCGGGCAGGAATCTTCACACAGACCGCAGTAAGTACATAAACGCGGTTCGTGGATCACTGGCTGCTGGTGGACCATGGTCACTGCCTTGGTGGGACAGTATTCCACACACAGGCCGCAGCCGGTGCAGCGTTCCATATCGATGCTGGGGATGCTCCAATTGTCCAAAACGACAACCTCCTAGTTTCTTGCTCTAAGCGTATCAAAACCGATGCTGCTTGTCTGTGATAAAAGTTACAAATCGGGCAGATTTATACTATTATTCTTTTCGCTTCTGCTTACAAGCTTCTGTGTTCAGCACGACGATGCGTTGGCGAAAAAATGTAGTAACCACTTCAGTGGTTATGCCGTGCAGGTGGTAACGACTGAAGTGGTTACTATATGTGAATTTCGTTCATTCTTTTTCGGCCTCTGCCTGCAAGGCTTTTTCGTCTAACACGATGATGCGATGGCGGTCTATGCGGATCAATCCATCGCGTATAAAGCTGCGCATGGTACGCGAGACCACCTCGCGCACACTGCCAATCTGGGCTGCGATTTCCTGCTGGGTCCACTGGATGCCGCTGGGAACAGTTGATGTGGATTGGTTCAGTAAAAAACGCGCCAGGCGGGCGCGCACATTGTGCAGACTGAGGTCATGGGTCAACTGCGTCAGATGTAGCAGTTTGTTGGATAGATCGGTCAACATAGATAAGGCTGCTTCAGGGTTGTGGTACACGATCTGCCGGAAATCATCAAATGGGATTTTCAGCAGGTGTACTTCTCCGATCGCGGTTGCACTGGTCGGAATGGTATCCTGGCTGGTAAAGGCATTGGGAATATTGAAAGCATCTCCGGCTTTCAGGTGGATCAAATTTTGCTCGCGCCCGCTGAGGCTGCTGCGATAAGCGCGCACAATGCCTTTGACCACGAAGAAGACAGCTCCCTGGCCGTCATCGTCGAGATTGATCATCTGCCCGTCCTCGCGGTGGAGCGGAACGGCAGCCTGGGCCATCTGACGCAAAACATTTTCAGGCAGACGGGTTAAGAGATGAATCTTTTTCAGGTCTTGCATGCAATCCACGCAGTATCTTCTCCATCAGGGTACGTTACTCTTCTTGAATCTTATCACAGACAGTATGAATCTAAACCGGTATTTCCATCATTTATGCGAAAACTGCCTCAACATTATGAAGGGCTTGCCCTTGCCAGCGGCATTTGTGTACCGCAACTGAAGTTATAATTAAAGAAGCATACTGAAAAGGAGATAAAAATGACACTGGAAGGCAAAAAAATTCTGTATTTGATTGGACCTGGCTTTGAAGAATTAGAGTTCTATGTTCCCTTGATGCGTTTTCAGGAAGAAGGCGCGCAAGTCGTCATTGCCGGGGAAAAAGCAGGCAAGGCTTTTTTTGGTAAACACGGACCGTGCATGGAAGGGAAAGCGGATATCAGTTTTGCTGAAGTTAACCCGGCAGATTATAACGCTGTCATCATTCCGGGCGGCTGGGCACCGGACAAGATCCGCCGTGACGATAACGTTAAGAAGCTGGTGCGGGACATGTACAATGCCGGCAAGATTGTCGGTATGATCTGCCATGCTGGTCTGGTGGGTATCAGTGCCGGGATCGTCAAAGGGCACACCGCTACCGGCAGCACGGGCATCAAGGATGATTTGATCAACGCAGGCGCCACCTGGCGGGATGAAGCTGCTTTCCGCAGTGGAAATATCGTTTGGGGGCGGGTTGTGCCGGATATCCCCTATTTTTGCCGCGAGCTGATTAAGGCGCTCAAGGAATAGCAAAACGGTTGGCGTCATCCAAATAGTTCGTAACAGCTCGGTGGTTGGTTCCCATTGGGAATTCAAAAACTGCCGAACAGAATTTGTTTGCGTATAGGGGGTATTCCCATCCCATGGATGATTAAATGCCCGTTAATACTCTGTTATAGCACAGCATGAGAGGCGTTTTTATATCTTTGGGTGGTTTATTACAGTCTTGCTCTTCCACACAATAAATTAAAGAAAAGTTAAATCCTGATATAATGTTAAAAATCCCCGCAAGCGCAGCAAGGGGGCTGCATGGGAATTCCAGAAGACTAAAATGGAGGCTTTTCATGGAAGAGTTTGTGACCTTAGCACAAATTGATCAGGCTGTAGAAGCGATCCGCTCCCGCACTGCTCGGGAACCCCGCATCGGCATGATTTTGGGGTCTGGCTTAGGCGATCTGGCCAACCTGGTGGAAAACCCGGACATCATCCCCTACAAGGATATTCCCCACTGGTCGGTTTCCACTGTGGAAGGGCATGTAGGGCAACTGGTGATCGGCGAGCTGGCAGGCCAGGTTGTGATGGTTCTCCAGGGACGCGTCCATTACTATGAAGGCTATACTATGGGACAGACTACTTTCCCGGTGCGTGTCATGCAGCGTTTGGGCGTTGAGATGCTCTTTGTGACCAATGCTGCCGGCGCGATCAACCCTGAATTTGAACCGGGTGACATTATGTTGATCACAGATAATATCACTTTGCTGCCCATGTCTGGTCCCAATCCGCTGCGCGGACCAAATCTGGAAGAATTTGGCGAGCGTTTCCCGGATATGAGCCGCGCCTATGATTGCGATCTGGCACAGCTTTTCCGCGATATAGCCAGAGAAAAGAACGCAGCTTACCGCGAAGGCGTTTATATTTGTCTGGCTGGTCCTTCCTTTGAAACCCCGGCTGATCTGCGCTTTCTGCAAACCATCGGCTGCGATGCGGTTGGCATGTCCACTGTACCGGAAGTGATCGTGGCACATCATGGCGGCACACGGGTACTGGGCGTTTCTGGTATTTCCAACAAGGCCAATCTGGACGGCAGCACGATCACTACGCACGAGGAAGTTTTGCAGGCAGGTCAGGAGATTGTGCCCAAGCTGAAAACTATTTTTCTTGAGATTTTGCGCAGGATTTAAACCATTGCAAGCTGGAGCAGAAGAAAACATAAAGGCCATTTGTGATGGCCTGATGGTGGTTGCCAGTTATGGGTGAATTGGTTCGATTTTTAGTGGATTCCGAGTTTTGGATTTATACCCTGTTGGGATTGATTGGCGGAATCTATTTAAGGAAGCTCGTTCTGAATTGGCAGGAATGGCGTTCTACGATCTTTGGCCTGGAACGGGAAGGCGCACAACACCGTTTGGTGATGTCGGTCACAATTGTGATTTTGTTGCTGGTAA
The DNA here is from genome assembly GCA_021107195.1 of Anaerolineaceae bacterium. Classification (GTDB taxonomy): domain Bacteria; phylum Chloroflexota; class Anaerolineae; order Anaerolineales; family Anaerolineaceae; genus SMBSF63. Next base: position 3,573 of record JAIOTF010000092.1, read on the forward strand.
CCGCCGGGGCGGAGCTTTTTGTGGTTTCTTTTGTTGCGCCCTCTTATTCCATGACAGAAATGCTTCCTACGCCCACTCTGGACTTGATGACCACGCCCACCGTCACCCTGGCACCAGGCGCAGCAGCGCCTTTGGTCGTGCCGACTATCGCCGCCGACATCTCGGCTGGCTGCATTCCCGGCGTTATAGACTGGACTTCGCCTGCTGAAGGAGAGCAGATCAGCGGCATGGTAGAGCTTTCGGGGAGCGTCAATGTGCCTAATCTCGGTTTCTATAAATATGAATTCAGTGCGCCAGGAGGGGATAATTGGCAGACGATCGCCGCAGGCAATACCAGCAAGGTGGATGAACCTCTTGGTGGTGTTTGGAATACTGAACAGCTTGTACCGGGAGATTATTTGCTGCGTCTGGTGGTGACAGATAACGAAAATAATGCCATGCCTCCCTGTATTATTCCCGTGCGCGTGGTGGCGGTGGAGTAATGGGAGTACGGTATGCCTGAGATCGAGATTCGTCCGGCCGTATCCGAGGATATACCGAAACTGGTTGCCCTGGATCATACCTGCCAGACGGAGTACGTGTGGCAGATGGAACGGCAGCTTGAAGAAGGACAGATCGGTATTGGTTTTCGCCAGGTGCGGCTGCCACGCTCGATCGAATTGGACTATCCCCGCCCGCCAGAACTGCTGCAGCAAGGGCGGTTTAACCGCCTTGCCCTGCTGGTGGCTGTGATGGGAGGAAACCCGGTGGGTTATGTGCGTCTTAAGGATGATGTCATCCCTGGGGTAGCGTGGATCAGCGATCTGGTTGTGGATGCTCTTGCCCGACGTAAAGGGATTGGCACAGCTCTGTTGCTGGCGAGCCAACATTGGGCAATACAACACAGCTTGCGCCGCACCATCCTGGAGATGTCTTCCAAGAATCACCCGGCTATTCAATTGGCAGCCAAGCTGGGATATGAATTTAGCGGTTATAACGATCATTATTATCTCAGCCAGAATATCGCCGTCTTTTTTGCGCAATTTCTGCGCTGATCAGCATATCTGCTCTATCTGGTCAATGCAGGAAAAGGAACATCGTCTTTGCTCATGTTGAGTGCTTTTGGGAATGAGACTTTAGCGTTATTACGCACATTCAGCCAGATCCTGACCGCTGGCATTTCGATCACAGCGTTTTCACTGTTGATCTATGCTCTGACGTTCAATTTGCGTAACCGTGTGGCGCGCACATTTGCCCTGATCCTCTTTTCTATGGTGGTTCTGTACTCGGCAGATGCGGTGGGAAGCACGGTCGAAACGGCCAGAAGTACCGCCTTGTGGCTGCATATTCACTGGCTGGGAATCATCTTGCTGCCAGCGGCCTACCTCCATTTTTCGGGAGAGATACTCGCAACAACCGGTTCACCGCTGCGCGGGTTGCGCCTATGGCTGATCCGAGCTGGTTACGGGCTGAGTTTCTTTTTCCTGGTATGGTTCCTGTTTGGGAACGCTGTCGGCGAAGTGATTTTCAACCAACCCCCTGCACCGTACTTCGCTCCCACAATCTTCACCTATTTGTTTACTGTCTATTATTCGCTGTGTGTGGTGCTGGCTTTGTATTTCTTTGCGCGGGCATATAACCGTGCCACGACCAATGCCAGCCGGCGGCGGATGGGTTATTTGATTGTTGGTGCGCTTGCACCGGCATTGGAATCGTTCCCATATTTGCTGTACAGTTCCGGTTTTGCTGCCCGAAATGTCGTTCTTTTCTGGGCTGTATCGGTTTTCAGCAGCCTGCTGGCGGGTGCTTTATTGATCGTCATGGCTTATGCGGTTGCCTTTTTTGGCGTTTCCTGGCCCGACCGGGTGGTGAAGTCACGTCTCTTCAAGTGGATCATGCGCGGACCGGTTACCGTTATTTTAACCCTGGCAATGACGACTTTGGTGCGACGCTTGGGAGCAGCCTTTGGCAATACTTATTCTGCTTTTGTGCCGATCTCCATGGTGGCGATGGTCTTATTGGGCGAGCATTTGATCACCTTGTTCAGCCCGATCTGGGAGAAGTGGCTGTTTTACGGGAAAGACCGGCGAGCTATTGATCTTGTGCAGCGCCTGGAAGAGCGCTTGCTGACCGAGGGCGACCTGAACCAATTCCTCGAAATGATCCTTGGCGCTGCCTGTGACCAGTTGCAGGCCCTGGGAGCGTATGTGGCCGTCCTGGGTGCCAACGGTATGTCGTTGGCTTTGACGGTTGGAGAGATAACAATTGAAGAAAGCGGTGTATCTCGTGATTTGTTGGCACTGGTCTCGCAAAACGATAGCTTACCGAGTGTGTTTCAGTGGGGCGGTGATCTCCTGGTGCCTTTGTTCAATGGGGACGCAGGAAACGGTAAGCGTGATCTATTAGGTTTGTTGGGGGTCTCTGGCGTAAGAGACCAGGAGTTGACAAAAGAGCAATCGCGCACCCTGGGTGTGCTGGTTGAGCGGGCCGCTTTGGCGCTGAGAGACCGGCGAGCGCAGGAGAAGGTGTTTGAGACCCTGCAATCATTGACCCCCGAAGTGGATTTGATCCAGCGCATGCGGGCGGCTGGCCGTTATGACAGTCAGACCCTGATCAGTGAGAAGACCCTGCCAGAGGAAAGCATGGCGCAATGGGTCAAGGATGCATTGACCCATTATTGGGGCGGTCCCAAATTGACAGAAAGTCCATTGATGCGTTTGGAAGTGGTGCAGCGGGCCTTGCAGGAACATGACGGTAACGAGACCAATGCACTGCGCTCTATTTTGTTGAAAGCTATTGAACGGGTGCGCCCGGAGGGCGAGCGCCATTTTACATCTGAGTGGATACTCTACAATATTTTGCAAATGAAATTCCTTGAAGGCAAGAAAGCCAGAGACGTTGCCAGCCGCCTGGCTGTATCCGAGGCTGATCTGTATCGCAAACAGCGGGTGGCCATTGAAGAAGTGTCCAAGGCGATCATTGATATGGAGGTTCAGGTTCAAAACCATCACAACAGCTAAATTGAGCAATAGGGGACGAAAATGGCTTGATACACCTCATAATTTGGTTGTATGGTCAATTTTATTGATATATAATAGGTAAGATGAGTGTAGATTATTGTATGTTTACTGTTTTTGTTAAGGGTTGGGGAGGCGAGTGAATGGCACCAGAATACGAGCTTTCAAAATTAAAGCAGGAAGCTCCCGAGCTTGACGATGGTTGGTGGGCCTCAATTCTTGCTGATGAAGATCATTTCAAGTCAGAGGAAACCTCACAGGCTTCAAAGCCAAAGGAGGAAAAGAGCAGTAATAAAGACTGGGAAGCTATTAAAGCGATTTACGATCGTGATGAAATCATTACCTTGAAAGTTCATGCATGTAATCGAGGGGGCCTTCTGGTGCATGGAGAAAACATTCAGGGATTTGTACCCATTTCACATCTTGTGGAAATGACAAACCGCGAAAATGAAAATTCCCGTCACCAAAGATTGGCAGATTATATAGGCTGTTCGCTTCAATTGAAGATCATTGAATGTGAACCTGATATGGAACGGGTCGTTCTCTCGGAGCGGGCTGCGTTGGCTGGCGAAGGAAGACGCAAATATCTCTTTGAATCTCTTAAGGCTGGCGATGTGGTTGGTGGTACGGTAACCAATATCACCGATTTTGGCGCATTCGTTGACCTCGGCGGCGTTGAAGGCCTGGTGCATGTCTCTGAAATTTCCTGGGGACGCGTACGCCATCCGGAAGATTTGCTGAAAATCGGCCAGTCTGTCAGCGCCATGGTGCTCCAGGTTTCCGAGGAGAATGTTCGCGTTGCATTAAGTCTGAAGCGACTGTGTCCCAACCCCTGGGAGAAGCTGCCAGAAAAATACAAGATTGGTGATGAAGTGCCGGCAACGGTAACCGTCATCAAACGCTTTGGTGTCTTTGCGCGGCTGGAAGATGGCGTTGAGGGCCTTATTCATATCTCCTCTTTGAATTTGGAAGGCGAGCATCAAGACCTGAGCAGCATGTTCCATTCTGGTCAGTCCTTGCGAGTGCGTATCTTCCATATTGATTCAGGCCGGCGTCGTTTGGGCCTGGGTCTGGTCGAGATGGAATAAGCCGCCCTGCGGCTTTTTCTGTTTATCTATCAAGCACATGACAAAAAATACAACTCCCCCTGAACAACAACCGGAAGCTGAGGTACGCTTCAGTCCTCGACTGCGCCGGTTGTTATTGGATATTCTCGGAGTTCTTATCCTGGTCGGGGGGTTGCTTACTGCATTGGGACTGCTTGGGCTGACCAGCGGCGGCGTGATCACGCCCTGGGCTGAACGCTTGCAGCGATTTTTTGGTTGGGGGTCTTTCCTGGGAGTGGTCTTCATTCTCGCCGTGGGCAGCATCTTCCTTTTATCGCGTTTTACTGATTTTTCAGGATTGAAGCTGGGGCGCGTATTGCTTATCGAGCTTGTTGCGGTTCTCTTCCTGGCTTTTCTGGATGCGTTTGGCGGACATGTCTTGGTGGCCGCAGAAGCGGGGGAGAATGGCGGGCTGTTTGGCTGGGTGCTCAATAAATTTGTGCGTCAGTTGTTCCCTGGCCCGTGGGATATGGTCATTTTAGGGCTGCTGCTGGTCACCTTGATTTTCTTTGGCTCAGGGTTGAATCGTCTGGCGGAGCGACGCATTGAGCGTTGGTTGTTTGCACAGCCCGAGAGGTTTTCTCTCCCTGAGGCTGAACAAGAGCTTGTGGA
>JAIOTF010000256.1 GCA_021107195.1 Anaerolineaceae bacterium
CTTGCTGCGCACTTCCTGTTCATCCAGGTCCAGTTTTCTGAACGTTTGTGATTCAAATTCGTCTGATGCAAGGAAATTCATTTGCGGGGTCCCTGTTTTTGGGGTAGTGGAGCATCTGGCTGGATTGTACCATTTCAGGTTGAGGACAGGATTGATGACGATGTATTTACCGGGCATCCAGATCCAGCAGCTCAATATGACCTTCGGCGACCCGCTTTCTCCACCGGTGGCGGCAGCAATGGATGAGGTGGTGGCTGCGCTGGAGGAGGTGTGTGAAAATGGGGTGGAAAATCTGGCTATGATGAGAACATCGAGCGGATCATTTTTCGTTCGATGTTTTTGTTATAAGTCTATGCTACAATGCAGAAAGAACAGATTATTCACTGGTTATTTATGAAAGGGACAGGAAAAATGGGGAACGAGACAATTCAGGCTGAGTTGAAACGTTTGATGGAAGAGCAGCAAGAAGTTGATCTGATGAATTTTTATCAGGCGCTGCCGTTGACCTATCGCGGTGTGATCCTTGAGGTGGGGGAGGAAGACGCGGCCTTGATCGTGCAGCCGCCGGACTCGGATTGTCTGACCTGGGAATCGCAAATTTATCTTTTTGCGCCTGCACCGCTTGATCTTTTACAGGCGGATGTAACCAGCTTTGATATTGCCTCCGGCATTGTGCATTTATGCAATTTGCGTTACGGTGGATCGCACCTGGGCCACCGCATGATCACTCGGGTCATTCCCAAAGAGCCGCTGCAGGTGGACATGCAGGCCGGGAAGACTATGTTTACGACAGAACTTCTTGATCTTTCCAGCCGCGGGGCAAAGCTGCAGGCAGCGGCTGACCAGAAGGGCGTTCAACTGCGCAAGGGGCTGCCGGTGACGCTGAATCTCCACCTGCTGGAAGTACAGGTGGAAGCGCACTGTGTGGTGCAGGCTGTGGTTTCTTTGGGGGAAGAGCAGCATATTTCGGTAGTATTTGATGATACGGCGACTGATATTCGTCCCATCTGGCAGTATATCAGCCATCGTCGAATGGAAATCCTGCAAGAGCTGCAAGACAAATATCTGGCGGCTTATCTGCAGCAGGCGGCCAGCAACTGAGAGCGCAAGCTGAGTTGTAAAAATTCTTAAAGCTGCCCCGCTTTTGGGCAGCAATCCTCAAATTAGATTTGTAGTAACAATTTTAATCGTTACTTTTTGACATATAACGACTGGAGTCGAACCTACAACAGATTTATTCTGCATATTGAGAATTGCCGGCTTTTGGGACAGCTTTTTCTTTTCTGGTATGATTGAGCCCCAGATATGAGAACAACAGAATTTATGAAAGAACGTCAGTGGCTGCGAGGCGCTTCGCGAGCTTTGCCTGTCGTGATGGGATATATCCCGATCGGGTTTGCTTTTGGCGTCCTGGCGCAAAAAGCAGGCCTTTCGGTATGGCATACCCTGGCGATGTCGGTATTTGTCTTTGCCGGTTCCTCACAGTTGATCGCAGTGGGTTTGATCGCGGCAGGTACTGCCCCGATTTCGATCATCATAACGACTTTCATTGTTAATTTGCGCCACATGTTGATGGCGGCATCAGTTTCACCCCATCTTAAAGGCTGGCGCAAGCGTGAGTTGGCGGGGTTTGCCTGCGAACTGACAGATGAAACTTTTGCAATTCATTCAGTGAGTTTTGCCAACGGTACCCCTTCCAAGGGGGAGGTGTTTACAACAAACATTGTTTCGCAGTTGTCCTGGGTAGTTGGTTCCTGGCTGGGGGTGACGATGGGGCAGTTGATCAGTGATGTGCGCCCGTATGGTCTGGATTATGCGCTGGCGGCGATGTTCATTGCCCTGCTGGTGATGCAAATCAGCAATTGGGTGCAAGCGGCGGTAGCAGTGGCTGCCGGGGTATTATCGTTGGGGTTTATGTTCCTTGGATGGGATCAATGGCATGTGATCCTGGCGACTGTGATCGGGGCGACAGTTGGTGTGGTGGTGGAAGAATGCAGCAAGAAGCGATGATTTATCTGACAATTGCGGGGATGGCATTGGTGACCTTCCTGCCGCGCGTTGCGCCGGTTTGGTTCCTTTCATCGCGCAGTTTGCCATCGGTGGTGGCCGCCTGGCTGCGCTATGTGCCGCCGGCCGTGTTGGCTGCGATGCTGCTGCCTTCGATCCTGGCGCCCGAAGGCACGTTGAATTTGCAATGGGATAATCTTTATTTATGGGCGGCATTGCCAACGTTGTGGGTGGCCTGGAAGACTCGCAGTTTATTTGGCGCAGTATTAACGGGCATGGCTTTGGTGGCATTGGCCCGCCTGATCTGGGGGTTGTAAAGTATCAGGTTGTTGGCACGGAGGATGTGTTCGGGCTGTCTTCGTTTATGAAGACGGCAGTCAGTAATCCAGCCACAATGATTCCCATGCCAAGCATTTCGAGCCAGGTGTAGGTGGTGCCGGGGATGAATAGCCACGCCATGGTGGCTGAAAAAATGGGTGTGGCGGCGATAAAAACAGCCATCGTCGATGGCGTAATTCCACGGATGACGTGGAACATAAAGGTAAACAGGATGGCGTAAGCAATTGCCCCCAATCCGAGTAGATACCACAGGATGTGCGTGGGCAGGTTGATCAGATCTACTGGAGAGACGGTCAGGGCGAGCATCCCTAACAGCATAAATCTGCCGGCTACCAGACTGGCAGGGTGCAGGTTATTTGCCAGCAGGCCTTTGATCAGGATCAAAGAGACGGCATAAAAAAGGGCTCCACAGATGGCGGCGGTTATTCCAAGCCACTGTACCTGGAATTGGTCGAAGCTTTCAGCATAGAATACCAGAAATCCCAGCAATGCAATACCTGTAGCAAGCAGGTCTTTCTTGGGGGCAGCTTCGTGCATCAGAAGGAACATGAAAAGCGCTACCCAGGGTGGATAGGTGGTGACTTCAATGATTTTGAAGGTAACGGGGCCAACCTGTTGAATGGATAAATTGCTCAGATAAACTGCCAATGCTGTGGTTATGGAAAGCGCAAAAAGACGCAGTAAATTGGAACGGTTCCATTTATTTTGGCGATAATTTTTCGAGAGTTTGCTTTGTACAAAACTAATCAGCAGACAGATGATCACGGCAATAAAGGCTAAAATGGTTGACATACGCAGCGGACCAAGATAATCCAGCACGATTTTGGAGACAACGTCCCGGGCGGCAGCACCAATAAAAAAGCATACGAGTAAAGAATACCGTAAATATTTATTCATTCCCATTCTTTCAGTTCACACACAGCCAGAGGACATGATTTGATTGCCTTCTGGCTGGACGAGATCAAGATTGCATAAAATAACACAGAGAATTATAATCCTGTTACAATGATACCGACTTGTAATTACGAGTTGAGTTTAGAAAAGGAAACCTCTTTTCATTTGTGATTCAAGGCGAGGAAAAGCTATGGAACGCAAGGTACCCAGTACGATCTCGGAAGAAATTGAACTTTATTTGCAGACACTGTATTCACTGCTGCGATCCACAGCGGATGTGCAATTGCGCACGCTGGAGGAAGTCCACTGCAGGATGAGTTCATCTCTGCACCCGGACGCGGGCAGCGATAAACCGGATGTGTCAGCGTTCATCTACAGTTTGCTGCGCCTGCCGCCGGTGATGCCGCAAGTAAAATTGGTGGTCCTGGGACAAAGCCCGGCAGTGTTTGAACGCCAGGGATTTGGGGATGTGGAAAGCTGGAAACCGGTTTCAGCACGCGCAAGGCGACGGCGGGTTTATTTTGATGGTCAGAGTACGCTGGCTTGTTACATTGCCAGTCGTTCGGACATCGATGATGTCGTCCCCGCTTTGACTGCGTATCAGATTGAATGGAATAAGATCCATGATTTGCTTGAAACCTGTTCACCTGATTTGATTGAAAAGGCTGCCGATGATGAAGACGCGTTGGAAGGCCTGGCTGGGCGGTTGAAGATGTCGGTGCAGGACCTGAAGCGGTTGCGAACCGTGCTGGGTGAAGATTTTACAAAACAGTTTCAGGCGATTACTGATCGTCGTTGTAATATGCGCCTGCGTTTGTTGAGCGGCTCGCTCAGTGAATATCGCCGGGCAACCCGCGCCTGGTGGGATAACATCCAGGAAAAATTCCCCGGTCTTGAGAAGCGGCCTGTGTATTTTGTTTCCAGCAATACGCATAGTCTGGTCAATCTGTTCACAGGTTTTGCTTTTCAGCATGAGGAGGAATTGATCCAGTTTCTTGAAGCAGCTGATAGTGCTGAACTGCTGCAGGAGTGGCAGGACATCAGGGCGCGCAATATTCCATCCAACCGCGGGAACTTTTTGTATTATGTGCTCAAAAAATATCAAAAGACTGAAGCCGGTCGTCATCTTTGGAAAAAACAACTGGAATTTGAGCGCCAACACGGTATCACTCGAATCTTAAGCCCCCATTCTTTTGACGTGGAAGCACAAGTGATTGATCTCGCCAAGCTTGATCCTGAAAAGATGGATTTTCGTCTGAAGCAAAAAGATTGGTCTTTCCTGGCGGAGACTGATGCTTTGATCCTCAATATTGATTATCCCCTGGGTATGTCTGCTTATACCATCTTAAGTAAAGTGGCTGAACAAGTGGGATCCATTGAAGGGGTTTATATCATGGGTAAGGCCGCTTCGTTGAATGGCAAGCGCGGCGATGTGATGGTTCCAACTGTTGTACAGGATGAACATTCGCACAACACCTACATGTTCCGTAATACATTCTCGGCAGCCGAGATCAGCCCCTATTTAGTGTATGGTACAGTGCTGGATAACCAGAAGGCG
>JAIOTF010000102.1 GCA_021107195.1 Anaerolineaceae bacterium
CGATAATCAGGTTGTTCGCGGCGATGCTTTGCTATCGGTTTCGGATGAGGGATTCAAAGTGGGGGCATCATCAACGTTGTTAGGTGCTTTTATTATTCAGGCAATTACCGCCAGGGCTGCGGAAATCATGCTGGACAAAGGATATGAACCGCCGCTGCTGATCAGCGCTAATACGCCTGAAGGTGATGCGCACAATAAGGAAATTGCCGATCGGTATCGCGGCAAATTGATCAGATTCGCCGTTCCAACTGTAGACGAAAAATAACGATGAAATTTTCGCCACCTTTGGGAGTGACGTTTCAGAGGTGGCGGAAACATGAAAGGTACTGAAAATGAGACTTCAATTGGCGTTGGATGCCCCGTTGACAACCAGTTTAAGCATCCTTCGGAAAGTGCGCCCTTACATCGATATCGCCGAAATCGGCACACCCCAGATCTTTCAAAATGGAATTGTGGCAGCATCAAATTATCGCGAGGAGTTTCCGGAGCTTGATTTGTTGGCTGATTTAAAGATCATGGATGCCGGGTTGTATGAAGCTGAGATAGGGTTCACGGCTGGCTGCAAGTATGTGACTGTTTTGGGTGTCGCTTCTGATGATACCGTTCGAGGAGCAGTTTGTGCGGCAGAAAATGCTGGCGGTCAACTTGTTGTGGATATGATTGAAGTTGAAAATCTTATTCAACGCAGTGAGCAATTACTGAAACTTGGTGTGGATTACCTGTGTTTGCATACCGCGTATGACCGTCAGAAGTCTGAAACGGCACCATTGGAATCGTTGAAAATAGTCAAGCAGGCTTTCCCAGCGGCCAAGCTCGCTATTGCAGGTGGCGTTGGCCTGGATACGATCGATGCTGTCGTTGCAATTGAACCTGAAATTGTCATTATTGGGGGCGCGATCACAACCGCGCCAGATCCCGCGCGTATAGCTCAACAAATCCGAAAGAGGTTTTAAATGCCATTGAGATTTCATGAATTGATAGACCAAATTACAGCAGAGATCCGCTATGTTCTCAGTCAGGTGAGCGAAGAACAAGTTCTTGCATTACGCACTGCATTTTTATCCGAGAAAAGGATTTTTGTCGCAGGGCGTGGTCGTTCAGGACTTCAAATGCAAGGCGCCGCAATGCGCTTGATGCATTTAGGGTTGCAGGTTCATGTCATCGGAGATGTAACGACGCCGGCAATCACGGAGAACGATTTGCTCTTAATTGGTTCTGGCTCTGGGTCTACAGCTTCTTTGGTGCAATACGCCAAGAAGGCGAGTTCAGTTGGCGCAAAGGTCGCTTTGGTGACCACCAATGATAAATCAGTGATCGCAGAAATGGCAGACTATATGGTCTGTTTGTCAGCGCCAACACCAAAAGTGAAAGAAGAGCGAGCCCTCACTTCCATTCAGCCGATGGGCTCGCTATTTGAACAATGTCTTGGTATATTGCTGGATAGCATCATCCTTCAGTGCATGGAAGTCATTGATAAAGGCGGTGATGAAATGTTCTCGCTGCACGCAAATTTGGAATAATTTTTAAGAGGATGGAGTGTTTTATAAATGCAGAGCAATTTAATTAAGGGGATTATTTTTGATCTTGATGGTGTGATGTTGGACAGTGAAGCAATAAGTATGCAGGTATGGCGAGACATCCTCAGTGAATATAACGTAACATTATCCAATGAAGATTATGGTGTGATCATTGGCATGTCCAGCATCCCGGCAGCAGAATTTATTACCAAACAAACAGGTGCCCCGGTGGATGCGAAGGAAATGATGCGCACCCATTGGGACGAAGTAATCCTTGCTGTTCAGAAATCTGGCGTGGCTGAAGCAGGTTTGTTTGACCTCCTGGATAAGTTTTCTGCACTGTCTTTGCCTTTGGCTGTTGCTTCAAACAGCCCTTCTCATTACGTGCACAGCGTTTTGGATGCATTAGAAGTCCACGACAGATTTGAAACTGTGATATGTGCAAATGAGATATCACACAGTAAACCCCACCCTGAAATCTATCTGAAGGCTGCGGAAGGAATCAATATTGCGCCTCATCAATGCCTTGCAATTGAAGATTCCCCTATTGGATTGAAAGCAGCTCTGGCTGCCGGGATGCGTTGTGCGGTGATCCCAAATCGCCACATCAACAATCCGAATTATGAAGGTGCCTATTCTCAATACCCTACCCTTTCCCACCTGTCGGATAATCTTCCGACGTTGCTTAATTGAGAAGTCCAATAGAAATGCTTAAATTTGGCTTGCCTAATTGAAATAAATAGGACTGACAAATAGTGTAACAACCATTAAAATGACAATGGCGTGAACGATTGTCCTATTTTCTTTGATGAAAATCAGGTAAAAACAGGGCAATATGGTACTGGTTGATTTTAAATTTCTTTTGTATAGTTATATTGGTCAATTACTGTTACTAATACTGTAGAAATAGGATGGAAAAGTATGGAAGTCTTGATTGAATTTCAAGGGATTTCCAGAGTGATCACAAAATCTAAAAAGTTGCCATTGAATATTGCACCGGAGGCTACTTATCGGCAAATCATTCAGCGGCTTGCCGTGTTGCATCCAGCCTTGGTTGGTGAAGTGATTTCAAAAGATCGGCAGACCATGTTAGGCTCAAACATGTTGAGCATTAATGGAAAACGAATGATCCGCCCCTCCGACTTAGAAAGTTCACCGCAAGAAGGGGATAAACTGATCTTGATGTCAATTCTCGCTGGCGGATAACCTGCAGTTAGCAAACACAGAAAGTCGTCTATTCTTTAAAGACTCAGTAAGGAGTAATATTTATGTATGGCTATAGCGGGAAAATCCTGCACATTGATTTAAAAGAGAAGAAGAATTGGGTGGAGAAAAAACCCGAGTCCTGGTACAAGACATACATTGGGGGTGTTTCCATGGCGACCCGTCTCTGTTGGGAAAATATTGAAGTGGGTTGTGATCCTCTCAGTCCCGGCAATCCAGTGTGTATTGCCAATGGAATTTTTGCAGGAACGCCAGTACCGGTTGGCGGAAAATACGGCCTTGCTTCGAAGTCACCATTAACCGGATTTATTGGTGACAGCCTTTCGGGCAGTTGGTTCAGCATCGCACTTAAGCGTGCTGGATGGGACGGCGTTGTTGTGCATAACAGCAGCGACGAATGGATCGATTTATTTATAGACGACAACCGAGTTCAATTTCGCAACGCGGAAAACCTGCTCGGCAAAGGCACATTTGAGACTGAAGAAGCAATTCGCGACGAGCTCGGTGATGACCAGGTTCGTTCAGCGACGATTGGCCCATCCGGCGAAAATCTGGTGCTTTTTGCAAATGTAACCAATGATGGGCGCCAGGCCGGCCGTACCGGGCATGGCGCAGTTTGGGCCTCGAAAAAACTGAAGGCTATTTCAGTTCGTGGTACGAATGGTGTCACCGTCGCAGATCCGGAAACGCTGCTTA
>JAIOTF010000284.1 GCA_021107195.1 Anaerolineaceae bacterium
CAATTTCTCCTTAAATAGCCTTCTAAATTGGCAAAATATAGTTACGTATACGCCTAGCGTTAACCTATCGAAGTATAGCACAGACTGGTCTATACAGGTAATAAAAATTTTCCCCCGTGTTCAAAAAACACGTTCATTTCGAAGGATTATTTACTTGCCCCACAAATAAACTGACATATTCTCTCCTCCGGCAAGAGGTGAATATTTTCCATCCGTTGCAAAAATTAATCGTGCTTTTTGCGGGAGGTAAGCATACCAACCAGGGAATGTCATCAAATAAGCAACCTGCTCACGATCCAGATGCTCGGCAAGCTGATATTCATCCCGGATAATAGGAATCACATCCGGTGAGATTAACCCGGCCATATCAAGCACAGGCCGCTCTCCATAGAATCCCAGCGCTCCAATATCATGTGCCGCTATTAATGAATTAGGGGGAGTATTTTCAGCGATCCACTGAGCCGCAGCAACCATCTCGGTGTTGATAATGGCAACATCCAGCGCATATGCCTGCAAAGCCCCCAGAATTAAAAAAGCTGCCAAAACAAGGGCTGTTGTGACAACCCAAACTTTTCTCAGAAGGATCAATGCCCGCTTCCTCTGCAAATGCTCTCGCCATATTTCGGTTGTTCCCAGCAAGCCCAGTAAGAAATAAACTGGCATCGCAGGTATCAAATATCGTCCATGTTGATAATCTACCGGGAGTCGCATGGCATAGATTACGGTATATCCCAACCACCATAAACCAGCAGCCTGGATCACCCATCGTCTATTCACGATTGACCGCCGGATTTCCCACAAGAAACCGGGAAACAGTAATACGCCTGCGCCAATCAATGGCAGTTTGGCCAGCAACAATAATCTTGACAATAACGGCGCTTCAAGCCTGATGGCGTACTCTGCCTGTTTGGCAAAAAAGGTGTTCGGCCACCAGGAGCCGGCCAAGTAATAATTAAAAACAAGATACGGCAAGAAAATCAATAAAAAACCGCATAAAACAACGCCAATTGCACGCAGTTTTTTCAAGTATTCCTTCTGTGTGAAAAAAGCAACATACACAATCGGCCCCAGCAGCGTCAACCCGTCCGGGCGCACCCAGACAATCAGTCCGACCAATAATCCCTTGCCCAACCAGCCCTCATCGGTTTTGGCAAGCTGCCAAAATACGAACAGGATCAAAGCTGCATACAAGATTGTTTCCATGCCCGAGGCTGCCGCCCAAACCAGGTGCCATTCAAAAACAAGAAACAACCCCGCACACGGCATCAGATCTGAGGAAATACTGCTTAAATTTTCAAACAGTTTATCTCCAAACCACCCCGTCCCAAGAAGCCCGACTCCCCCTAAGAACATTGTCCACACAAATCCATTTTGCCCCACCAAATACGCGGGAGCGATCAGCGCCGACCATAATGGTGCTGTTGAACCGCCAGAGGGCAGTCCGGGAATAAATGACCATTCCCCATAAACAGCCAGGTTGCGTGCATACGTCTGATGAATCCAAGCATCATCCAGCGGATACCCTTTACCAGCCATGAGATTGCAGGCAGCCAAATAACCTCCCATTGCCAGTAAAACGCTGCCGGCAAGGATCAACCATTTCCTCAGAGAGTTAGACATCTTACAAACTCCCATCATTCACCAACAAATTCAAAAAGATATGCATCGTCCACTGAAGTCAAATACTCCAATCCGGAACGATCACCCGGCGCTTCATAGAGAGGCCGCAGCCCTTCCACGTGGTTCGCTTCAAGGATCAGGTAGCTTACTCCATATCGCTGCGCGACAAGTGAAGCCGTCTCAAGGTTGCCGTCTGGTGTCACAATCGCTGCCCGGCCTGTGGCAGCAAATAATCCTGCCGGATTATTAATCATTACACTATCCCCTGCTTGCGCTCCATGCTCCACCAGCGCTCCCTCAAAAGCTAATTGCGTCTTCCAACTTTCCTGCCAAACCGGATTGTCAAAATCTGTCCCCAGTACCCGCTGGAAGAATAAAATTCCAGTCAGCAGTATGCTCATGACAACAAGCCCCCCGCCAAATACACTTGTAGCCATTCGGGAATCCCAATCACGTTTCTTGCTTCCCCAACCCACAAAAGCATCCAGACCAAATGGCACACTCGCCCAAAGCAAGGGCTGTAAGGCCGCTCCGGAATGAAAGAAACCGCCGCGGGCTCCCGCGTAAGGAAATACCACACTCATCACTCCGAAGATCGCCAGCCATAATCCCACCCCGAGAATAACACGCCTGTCGCGGCGTAACTTCCAAAAGCCAGCCATCATCAACGGCAGCAAAAAAACCGATCCTTGCACAGCAAAAGCTGTTTTCAGATTAGCCAACACAGCTGCAAAGCGATCCTTAATAATCGCAGTCCACCCCGAGGCAATCCAATTCGTGGCGTTCAATTGATTCGCAGGATATTGGAAAATCTGATTGTAATTTTCCAGCCAGAGAGCCCGCGTCCCGCCCGGGGGCATGATCCTCCCAAAATCCTGCCAGTTGCGGTAATACCAGGGTCCCATCACCAGTAAATAACCAAGAAAGAAACACGCCAACACCCACAACGTATTTGAAAGCGCTGTCTTGTTTTTCAGGCAACATAACCAGATTGCCGTTACTATTCCCGCCGCCACCCACAGCAAACCTTCTGCCCGCGTCAAATGCATCAAACCTGCCACAACGCCAGGGAAAAGGAAAAAATATGGCGAGGGCAGTTGATCGAGGTCGCTTACTTCTCTTCCAAAAGCTGTGAGGAAAAAAACAGCGCCCAAAATCATGACAAGCGCAAATCCCTCGGTCAACGTGGTGTAGATAAAATAAAATCCTGAGAACAGCCCCAGCAGCCCGGCGAGGAAAGCACCGCGCCTGTCCTGCCCTAATCGATCTGAAAGCAATGCAGTCAACGGTGCAATGAGAGATGCCAGCAAAATGAAAGGGAAACGCGCAGCAAAGAAACTGGGGCGTTGAAACAAAGCCATTCCCCCGGCAGCCAGCAAAGACGGCAGCGGCATCCAGTACGCATGCGATGGATGTGGCAACCCAGCCGGATCATCCAAATAATTCCAGAGGATCATTTCGGTGAAACCCTCTCCCTGGAACAGCCTCACCCCCCCACTGAAATAATATTCAGCGTCTGTATACCCGGGAACCCGTTGAAAGAAAGTCACTCCCAAGAACAGAACGAGTCCCAAAGCAAGAAGAATTGCATAATCTCGTCTACGCAGCTTAGCGTTCAAATGTATAAACCTCAAGATCGTTGAACACCACCCGTTCTGTGCGCTGGTATTTTTCATCCAGCCAATGAAGCTGTGGGTGTTCGATTCCTTCCAATTCCTGATATTCCTCGATCGCTCTTGTAAACACCACGAAATAAATTCTACCTGCCCCGTCGGCAGCCTGCACAATATCTGGCTCGGGGAACAACTGCATGGCTTCTTGAGAAGGATAGGCCAGCGTATCGTTATGCGAACCCGCTTCGTCAGCCAGAAACATCTGCTGGATGTCAGGTGAATAAACCAGGAAGGGGAAAGCACTCAGTTTGTTGTCGTGGATCAAACGATCCCCGGGCTGCATCTCCTCTTCAAGCATCGTCACCGCTTCTGAAAACGGTGAACGGGGAAATTCCCGAAACATCTGTTGATAGGGCAATGAGATCAGGCTGGCAGCAATAAAACTGCCCATAATGAACACACCAATCTTCTTTTTCCAACCCTGTGCGATTACATATCCAGCCAGCCCGGCATACATGAAACCTGAAATAAGAAAACCTCGCGGCACAAACACAGGCCGCATCAAATAGGAGAGAGCAAACAACAAAACAGGTGGCGTCAACCCCATAACAGCCAGAAATAATACGCCATCCCTGCCTCCTTTAGATCTCACAAGTTCAAGAATAACGATCACCAGGATCTGCAGGCTGAGCACCAACGCAATCGCAAACCAGATACCGGGCAGAGGAAGACTTGCCGTAAATAACACCAACGCCTGCAACACTTCCACTATCCCCGGCCTGGGCGTCCAGAATGCCCCCTGTATCTTTGCAACCTGTCCCGGCACCATCATCAACCAGGGAGCAGCCAATAAACCAATAAATATCTGGGCGATACAAAGTTGAACCAGAAGTCGCCATTTCCGTTTGAACAGCAAGAACAGATTCGGCGCCACCAGGATGAAGCCTGCCAAATTATGTGAATACATCGCCAAGGCACCGCTTATCACCAAACCCGCCCAATAAAAAACAAGGAATTTTTTTTCGGAAGACTGGATTAACCAGATCCGGCTGAAAAACCAGATATAGGCCAACTGGCAACAAGCAAGAAGCGCATACATACGCAGGTCCTGCGCATGATAAATCTGTAATGGAGAAATGGCCGCAAGGAATGTCGCCCACAGTGCTGAGCGCGTATCCGTCAGTTTGGCTACCAAACTGAATAACAGATAAATTGAAGCCATATTCAACAGCACGCTCAGCAGTCGCAGCCACCAAAGTTGACTGTTGACCATGCCCCAAAAATGCAGCAAAAAATAATACAAAGGGGGCATCGTGTCTGCCGCAGTGCCAGCGACAATCTCGGCAAGACTCCGCGACGATAGCAGAATACTGAAAGCATCATCATATTGAATACTGCGGCTGTTTAACAAAAAAATGCGCAGCAACAGCCCAAGCCCAAAGATTCCATACAGATATTTGCGTTCGCTGAATTTCATCTTGAAGTTGGCTCTTTAGAGAGGATTGTGTCAAACCATACAGTTGGTGGACGAATAGTCCACCAACGCACCCAATACAACATCAACAATTCAAATGCGGGCAGCGGGAAGAACATGATCGGATTCTGAACGGGTTGATCAACATACGACACCGTTTGTAAAAACAATACCCACAAACCAATGAATAGTAAAACCATGCTTCCCAACACCATCCATCGCCCAGCGGACCGCCAGCGCTCTTCAAACACAGCAAAGATCAGCACAAGAGCCGGCATGGTAACAATGTAATTCCCGGGGTCGGTTTGAATACCCACCCACTGTGCTGCAGCCAGTGTAAAACAAAATGCCCACAGCAAATGCCGAAACTCGCCGCTGCGAGTGCTCAAATACCATTCGACCAGCAGCAACAAGATCACGCTGCCCGTGATCGCCCATCCGACGCGCTGCCCAATGCCGGGCAGCCAGGTCGCCAACGCCGTCCCAGGCGTGCCGGGCGGGTTGTATCCCGGATAACGAACCACTTCCACAAAATTCTGCCAGATCCAATCCGGTACAAGGAGTGCAGCGCTGGCACTCAACAGCACTAATGTTCCGAAGAACCACCCAATGAATTTCCAGCGTCTTTGCCTGAATCCCCAATACAAAAAGAACACAACCACTATCAAAACGACCTGGGGCTTGATCGTTGAAAATGCAAGCAAAACCCCGGCCAATTCATCTCCACCAGAGCGGATAGCCAACAATGTACCAGCCACAAAAAGCGCAATCAAGATCACCGCGTTTCCATTGATCAACGGCCGCAGGGCATGATACCAAAAGATAGTGAATACCAAGAAGAAAGCAAAGTTCAGCAACCTGGGTTTCCAATCAGCCAAACGCAAGCTTACAATTGAAAGGAGTACCAACGCAAGTTCCAGTGTGGTCATCCACAAAGCGCGTGCCAATATGTAGTCCTTGAATAAGGCAAATGGCAGAAAGATTAAAATCGAGTACAAGGGATAGGCTACACGCAGTTCATGCTCGCCAGGCAAGGCCGGCCGGCCATAGGCCAGGGTTTGAATACGTATCGCAGTTTCATCGCTGTATGGGCTGATCCCTTCAGTCAACAGCGTCCTGGTACCAACCCAGTGCACCAGGAAATCATTGCCCCCGGGGTTATTCGATGCGTACTGAAAATTTGACCATGTCAAGATACCAAAAAGTATCAAGCCCAATACAATCGCCAAAATCCATCTGACAAGCAGCTTGCGTTGAGGATTCAAGGGATGCTCCTTGTTATTTTTTCCTGAAATTTACATCTTGCACAGCGATTGACAAATAACCAATAATGGTCGGTATGCGTTTCCATTATAATTCAATCACTTATGAAAATGCGACTCGCACTGGCCCAAATGCAAATCACACCCGGCAATCTCCAGGGTAATTTAATAAAAGCCACAGCTATGATCCACTCCGCAGCCCGACAGCATGCCGAAATGATCCTCCTGCCTGAACTGTGGTCGAGCGGATACGATCTTTCACGTGCCTCCCATTGGGCTGCCGCCAATCTGGAGGTACAGGAAACTATTTCTGATCTTGCTCGTGAACACAACCTCTGGATCGGCGGATCACTGCTCGAAATACACAGCAAAAAGATTTACAATACATTTTCATTAATAGATCCAAATGGCAAGCTGCATGCTGTTTATCAAAAACTTCACCTTTTCAAATTGATGGACGAGGACAAGTGGCTGCACCCGGGCAGTCACCTTACAATAACCGGATTACCCTGGACAACTTGTGGACTCGCGGTTTGTTATGACCTGCGCTTTCCTGAACTATTCCGGCATTACGCCATGCAAAACGCCCAATTGGTGCTCGTCACAGCTGAATGGCCGCTGGCAAGGGCAGACCACTGGCAAACCCTTCTGCGGGCCAGAGCAATTGAAAATCAGATTTTCGTCGCCGCAGTCAATGCTGTTGGTGATAGCGGCGGCACGAAAATGGGCGGGCACAGTATGGTGATTGACCCGTGGGGCAATATCATTTCTGAAGGCTCTCCCGCCACAGAAAACCTTTTTACCGCTGTACTGGATTTTGACCTCGTCAAACAAGCAAGAGAGACTATCCCGGTATTCTCCGATCGCCGGCCGGATATCTATGGCTGATCCATGCTTTGTCTCCCGCTCGTAATTTCATAGAATTGAAAAGCGGCCAACACCAATATCAATGTACGCAGGATGATCGTAAGCGGCAGCAAATGAAACCAACCCCGCGAGAGTATCACAGGCCACTCCAGCAGATTGACGAGCACAAAAACAAGCGAACCCATCAGCGCCATCGTTTTCGGGAAGACCAGCAAGATCAATGGCAGTAAATACAAAAGCCATTGAGGACTCCAGCCACTTGACCACAAAAACAGCAAAGCAAAACCCCAACCCAGTACAGCGATTCTTTGCCTGGGTGTCTCATTCTGCGTTTGCAGCAATCCGGCAATACCCACTCCAGCGAATACAAGCAATGTCAGCCAGGGAGAAATTCGCGCTTGCTGCCCTTGGCTGGCAGTAACCATTCCCGCGTCCAGACGCAGATCCACAGGCCCAAAATTTCCAGTCCGGTAATTTCCATCAATCAACGCCCAGACAGTTTCCCATGAGCCTTTTGACGTCTGTGATAGCAGCGAAGCCATCGTAAATTCAGGCGAAAGCAACCACAAGCAAACGTAAATCATTAAGCCAACAGCAAAGGTGATTAATCCAATCTTTACAATCTTCTTGATTGGTTGCCGCCATAAAATCACCAGGCCAAGAACGGGGAATAATTTCACCAATAATCCCATCCCTAAAGACACCCCGGCGGCAGTATCCCTGCGGTTAAGCAGCGAATCCACTCCCAAAAGCATGCAAAAAACCGCCAACGGATCAAAATACCACCACCCATAAGCGAGCACCACCAGATAAGCAAAATATGTCCACAGCCGCCAGGTTTGCGGTGCAGGCTCAATCTTCTTCTGAATGCGCATGAACATCCATAAATTGCCAACATCCGCGATACTGAACACCACCACCAACAATGTAGTGAAAATGTGCTGCTTTCCATTGGCTACACGAAAGATCGTCTCACTCAAGAAGGGAAAAACGGGGGGAAATTCTACCCAATGGTCAAAATATGGCCAGCCTGGCAACGCGGCTAAATCATAAAAATGAATGCTGTCGCCATATCCCCATAAGGCATTTAATGGTTGTGACATCAACAACATCAAGCGCGCTGCCACCAACAACAGGATCGGGAGAATCGCGTCATTTATTTCCAGTTTACTGGCTGAGAAGAATCGCTTGCTCATCGCGATACCGCACCTCCCACCCTTCGTCCAGTAACAGCCTGACCAATGGTCGTTCTGGTTGCAGCAGCACTGCCTGAATTTGCCAGCCGCCCAAATCTGCCTGCCAACCCTCTCCGCCCTGCATCATGTTCAGCCACTGACCCAATACCTCATCGCCATACAAATCTGTGCGCCCATCCACAAAGACCGGTTTCTCTCTGTAGAACCAGTCCAGATAACCGCCCCAGTTGTACTCGCTCAGCAAATTTCCCTGCACCTCATTATCTTTTATCCATTCCACTGCTTGTACCGGATAAACCCTGCCAAGATACCCTCCCATCAA
>JAIOTF010000075.1 GCA_021107195.1 Anaerolineaceae bacterium
GGGTTGTTGATTTGGGCTGCCTGGCGCTGGCAAGAGCCAAGCTCGAGCAAGCCTGGCTGGAAATGGCTTGTTTTGGCTTTGCTTGTTATGTTTGTGCCGGTCGTAACGCTGTTCTTGGGACTGCGTCTGCCCCTTGAGAAAGCAGTGCTCATACCTGGTTTGCCAGTGGAGGTTTCCTCCCCTGTGATGATGTGTCTTTCCGCTATACCGTGGGTGTTGGCTGGTGGGTTACTAGGGCCGATGCCGGCGGCAATACTGGGATTTTTCAGCGGATTGATGATGGCTGGCTGGAGCACACACAGCTTATTTACACCCATTGAAGTGGCTGGTCTGGCATTTTTGTATAGTCAGTTAAATCGTCAGCGTTACCGCCAGCCATTCTACGCTTTCTTGAGGCATCCACTTGGTTCGGCTTTGGTCATGTCGGTTGCATTTGCACCGGTGTATATTTTCACCTATTTCTTTGCCGTACGTGGTTCTTTAGCCGTTCGGCTGGATTATTCCTTAACACAGACCTGGGTAATTATGCTTGTCCGAGCCTGCGAGCTGATGGTTGCAGGGGTGGTCGGTGAATTGATCTATCTGGCCAAACCGGTCTATTGGGGGAGAAAAGGTGCGCTAGAACCTTCGCCTATTGAATCCAGTTTGCAGAAACGATTTATGTTCCGCATGCTGCCGTTAGGGATCGTGATGTTTTTAACTCTGCTTATCGGTGACTGGCTGGTGGCAGGAAAAGCAGCGCAAGATTTGCTGGAAGACAGGCTCTCCAGTACGGCGAAAGTGGCTGCGGAAAGTATGCCCTATTTTCTCGAAACGGGGCAGAATTTGATTTTGACATTGGCAGATGAGGAATTGCTTTCACTGCCACCCGAGGTTGTTGAATCGGGGCTTGCAGACCGCCTGCGGACAGTTCCTTATTTTCGGCAGTTGTATCTCTTTGATGAGAATGGGAATCCGGTCTCTGGTTACCCGGTTGTTGATGTGCAGTTGTTAAGGCTTTCTGCTGAAGAAGAGGCAGGCATCCAACTGGCATTGAATGGCGTTTTGATTCAAACATACACTATTCCACCCTGGCTTGATGCGACCTCTGCTCAAGTGTCATTTATGGCAGCCATTCCTGATGCAGGCGGCGCTATCAAAGGTGTGCTTATTGGGCGAACCGATATGCTCAGCAATCCTTTTACGCAGCCTGCAATCAAGGCTATGTCTACTTTGCAAGACTTGCAGGGAGAGGGGCTGATCCTGGATGAGAACGGGAGAGTGCTTTATCACACGATCCCTTCGATGATTATGGATGTTTATGATGGGGCGATCCCGGAACCAGGTCAACTGACAGCGGATGTGTCTTTTCAGAACACGCGTCAGTATACCTATTATCAACTGGCGAAAGGCCGCCCGTGGGCAGTACTGTTGATCATTCCTGGGGAAGCAGTTCAGCAACTTGCCCTCAATATCTCGATCCCGCTGTTAGTGATCCTGATCATCTTGCTGGTGTTTACTTACGCGATCATCCAGATCAGCTTGCGTAATGTGACCCTGTCGCTGGAGAAGCTGGCAGGTGAAGCTACCTTGATCGCCAAAGGCCGCCTGGATCATGATTTACAGATTGAAGGCGTGGACGAGGTAGGGCAATTTGGACAGGCGTTTGAAGCAATGCGCCTTAGCTTGCGGGCACGCATGGATGAACTGCGGCACCTTCTTTCTGTGAGTCAGGGTGTGGCTGCCAGCCTGGAGATGACAGATGCGATCTCGCCAGTGTTGGAAGCGGCTCTGATTGATGGGGCGGTGATGGCGCGGGTTGTTTTAAAGCAAACCGTATCACTTGAAAATTCAATGGATCGATTGGCTTCTTATGGCATGGGACCTTCCGCAAACGCATACAAGTATTTAGATGAGTCGATCTTTGAATTGATGCATCGCCAGGTGATACTTTCGATCCCGAATGCGGCTCGTGCACGGATATTTAATTATCCCCCGGGTTCACCGGTACCTGGCTCGATCGTTGCGCTGGCCCTGGGGAAGGGCGAGGATTATTATGGCGCATTTTGGGTAGCATTTGAGCGCCCGCACCAGTTCACTGAATCGCAATTGAATTTCCTAAGTACATTGGCCGGGCAGGCTTATCTTGCCGCATCGAATGCACATTTGTATGCTACGGCTGAGATTGGCCGTCGACGGCTGGAAGCTGTTGTTACTTCTACACCGGATCCGATTCTGGTGATCGATGAAAAACTGAGACTATTGATGTTGAACCCTGCTGCTCTCCAGACTCCCGGGTTGCTAGAGGTTACGGAAAGCGGCACTTTGATTGAGAAGGCGGTCGGCTACCCAGATTTGCTGGATTTGATTCTTTCCCCGGTCAGTGGGAAATACTCCTCAAAAGAGATCAAACTTTCCAATGGAAAAATCTATTTTGCCAGCGTGGCCTCGATTATTGCTGAAGAAAAGGCTGTTGGAAAAATCTGTATCCTGCGTGATATCACCCATTACAAAGAACTGGATTCGTTGAAGTCAGAATTTGTTTCGACTGTCAGCCATGATCTACGCTCACCATTAACCCTGGTCAGGGGGTATGCGACCATGCTGGAGATGGTCGGTGATTTGAACACGCAACAAAAAGGATATGCTCAAAAGATCGTCCTGGGTGTCGAGAATATGGCACGATTGGTTAACAATCTGCTGGATTTGGGAAGAATTGACGCTGGTATTGGGCTGCAGATTGAGCCTGTGCTGGTCACTGCAATTGTTGATGAGGTTGTATCAACGCTTCAACCGCAAGCTTTGCAGAAGAAAATCGATTTCTCAAGCGAGTATGCGATCGACAGGAACACAAAGTTCGAAGCCGACCCTGCCTTATTAAAACAGGCTTTGTTTAATTTGGCTGAGAATGCTATAAAATATTCTGGCGTAGGCGGGAAAGTCAAGATCAGCGTAAAACAATATGAAGATTCGATCTTTTTTGAAGTTCAGGATACGGGAATTGGTATTGCGCCTTTGGATCTCCCGCATATGTTTGAGAAATTCTACCGAAGTACACGGCGTGAAGCTTACCAGCAGAGCGGAACCGGCCTGGGATTGGCAATCGTCAAGTCGATCATCGAGCGACATGGTGGTGATGTTGGGGTAGAAAGCCAATTGGGCACAGGAACAACATTTCGTATCGAGATCCCTTTAAGTCAGAATAACCCTGAAAATCCTGATCTTGATGACAGCTTCTGAAACCCTTGGCGTATGGTATAATGTTGTTTCGTCTCTGGGGGTAAGATTTGGGGAAACCGATGTGAAAAAACAC
>JAIOTF010000049.1 GCA_021107195.1 Anaerolineaceae bacterium
ACGCATTACACCAGTCGTGGCAATATCGAGATCACCATAGATGGCGGGACGCCTGTGCTGCTCAATCAATATGGCAGCAGCCTGGCATTCCAGCAGCGCTGGGACAGTCCGTTGATGGCAGATGGCATGCACACGATTGTGCTGCGTCACCCGGGCGGTTCGCATTATGTGGATATTGATGCCCTGATCGTTTCCGATCCCGAATCCAACCCGCCTGCGGCAGTCTCACTCAGCGCCGCTACGGGCAGCAGCAATGGTGAGGTTGATCTTAACTGGAACGCTCCCGGCGATGATGGCAATACCGGCACCGCCACAGAATACATCGTGCGCTATGCTTCCAATGCCATTGATTCACAATCCGCATGGGACGCTGCCACAGACGTAACCGGCGAACCCACGCCACTGGTCGCTGGCACCGCTCAATCCATGACCGTCTCCGGCCTCACCCCCGGGCAGACCTACTACTTTGCCCTGCGCACCCTGGATGATTCCAATAACCTTTCTGATCTGTCCAATTCGCCGTCTGCCGCGGCACAGTCTCCTGTCCCCGTAAGCCCGGGAACCTACGAAAATGAAGACTCAAATATCATTTACACCGGTAACTGGACAACATGGAACGATGCCCGCGCCTCCGGCGGCAGCACACGCTACAGCAATGACACATCCGCTTCTGCTTCACTGACCTTCTCCGGCCGCCAGGTATCGCTGCTCTTCACGCGCTATGCCAGCCGCGGCAATATCGAGATCGCCATTGACGGCGGCACACCCGTCCTGCTCAACCAGTACGGCAGCAGTCTCAGCTTCCAGAATCAATGGGACAGCCCGCTCATGGCATCGGGTACACATACCATCGAACTGAGTCATCCCGGCGGCACAAAATACATTGACCTGGATGCCCTGATCGTTTCCGATCCCGAATCCAACCCGCCTGCGGCAGTCTCACTCAGCGCCGCCACGGGCAGCAGCAATGGTGAGGTTGACCTTAACTGGAACGCCCCCGGCGATGACGGCAACACTGGCACCGCAACAAGCTACACCGTGCGCTATGCTTCCAGCGCCATTGATTCACAAAGTGCATGGGACGCTGCCACAGATGTCACAGGTGAACCTACTCCTTTGGTGGCTGGCACCGCCCAATCGATGACCGTCTCCAGCCTCACCCCCGGTCAGACTTACTACTTCGCCCTGCGTACCCTGGATGATTCAAATAACCTTTCTGATCTGTCCAATTCACCCTCGGCAGCAGCCAAAGCACCCACACCAGTGGGCGTCGGCACCTATGAAAACGAAGATTCAAATATTATCTACTCGGGGAACTGGACAGTATGGAATACTGCCAGCGCATCCGGCGGCAGCACCAGATACAGCAACGATCCCGCCGCTTCTGCTTCACTGACTTTCTCCGGCCGCCAGGTATCGCTGCTCTTCACACGCTACACCAGCCGCGGCAACATCGAGATCACCATTGACGGCGGCACACCCGTCCTGCTCAATCAATACGGCAACAGTCTCAGCTTCCAGAACCAATGGGACAGCCCGCTCATGGCATCGGGTACACATACCATCGAACTGCGCCATCCCGGCGGCACAAAATACATTGACCTGGATGCCCTGATCGTTTCCGATCCCGAATCCAACCCGCCTGCGGCAGTCTCACTCAGCGCCGCCACGGGCAGCAGCAATGGTGAAGTGGACCTGAGCTGGAATGCTCCCGGCGATGATGGCAACACCGGTACTGCCACCAGCTATATCGTACGCTATGCTTCCAGCGCCATTGACTCGCAAAGTGCATGGGACGCTGCCACAGATGTCACAGGTGAACCTACTCCTTTGGTGGCCGGCACCGCCCAATCGATGACCGTCTCCGGCCTCACCCCCGGGCTGACCTACTATTTCGCCCTGCGCACCCTGGACGACTCGAACAATCTCTCTGATTTGTCCAACTCGCCATCGGCACAGGCCAAACCAGTCGTTCCGGTTACCGAGGGCTTGTATCAACAAAACGATCCCAATATCCGCTACACGGGTATCTGGCAAACATGGAACGACGGGCAGGCCTCTGGCGGGAGCATCACATATAGCAACGACAATGCTGCCACCGCCACATTGATCTTCACCGGAGAACAAATCAGATTAATCTACACGAGGTACACCAGCCGTGGGGACATTGTCATCCTCATTGACGACTACGAACCCTTTGTATTCAGCCAGTACGGCCCCACCCTGGTCTACCAAAATTGGCTGACGATTTACGGTTTGCCCGCCGGGGACCATACGATTCAATTCGTTCACCCTGGAGGAACCCATTATATCGACATCGACGCCCTGCAGGTATTTACAGTATCGACCTATTCCAGCTCTGGAATTGCGGAAGATGGCAGCTTTGCTATTGATGCCAGCGAGGAAATTCAACCCTGACCCGGCAAAACTGTGGAAATGAAAGCAGCAAATCCCCCCACTACAAAAACCAAGCCCCGCTCGTTTGAGCGGGGCTTCTATTTACAATTCGATTTGAATATCCACCCGGTTTTTGCCTGTCACCGGGAAACGGTAAACATCTTCACGAACCTGCTGCCATACCATAAGCTTATCATCACAGCGCGCCGACCTGGGCACCGACGGCAGACAGATATCCACATTGCCAGAAAGCTTACGGCCACAATCCAACGTGAAACGCAATCCGGAAACCGACACTTCCCACTCAGCCACTTCTAATCCCTGAGAAAGATGTAAATCACTGCCAAGATATTGCGGCAGGCTGGTATTCAGTTTCCGCACAGCCAGTACCACCGCGCTATGCGGCGCAGTCTTCGTTTTGACCACAGGATGTAATGGATCCATCCAGCCCACTTCACCATCCCAAAAACTGCGTACCCAGTATGTCCCATTCGGTAAATGAAAATCAGAAAAGTGTAAACGCAGGTCTTTTGCACGATCCTGCCAATGCAAATAAGCCAGCAGATACCAATTTCCCGCAGCACCCCTAAGGTCAAGGCGCAGATGCGCTGGCTGGTTGGCATCCAACCAATCTACCACCTCAGCTCGTTTGCCAATTACAGGTATCAATAATTCGGCTATACGCATACGCTCATCAGACAGAGCTTGCAAATCATCCGACAACAACAAAGCCCCCCCCGTCATTCCAATCGCTGTCGCCAATAATCGCACTTCGTCCAGGCTCAACTTCATTTTATCGCGCACCAGAAGACAATCCGGATCGTTGATCCACCAGTGTTTGTGTAATGGCGCACGGCTGACAATGTTATTCAATGCATTGCGGGCAGAAGGGATGAATTTTTCTTCCTTGAATACAGGTCTAATCCTGTTGAAATGCGGCAGCCATGTATCGCTGACATCTTCGCCAATCCGCATTGCATCAAACAGCCCCAGCGATGGGCCCAATGGCGCACCGCAGCCAACCAGATAAGTATTTTCACCGGCCGCTTCACGCAATGTTTCCAGACCATCGCGCAGTACCTGTGCGCGAGTGCGGGTCATGTCGTGCCGCTGCCCAGCCAGCGCTCCAGCATACAGGAAATCAAGCTTTAGATATGGGAATCCCCATTCACGGGCAGCTGTTTCAACCGCCCTTCGGGCATAATCCTTGGCTCCTGGATGAGTCAAGTCCAATGCTGTGGTAAACGTATTCCAGATGAAACCTGCATTCACCGGTTTCCCTTTGGCAGTACGAAGCAAATACTCCGGGTGTTCCTTCATCAAAGCAGCTTTTGGATGTACGATAAATGGTGCCAGCCATAACCCCGGGGTCAACCCGGCCGCCTTGATCTCCTTCGCCAAAGGGGCAACCCCATCAGGAAAAGTCTCACGAAATGTGAACCAGTCCCCTACTTCGCTCTCAAATCCATCATCAATTTGAACCAGATTCAGGGGCAGGCGGTCTTTCAGTCGTGATACGGCATGTAAATTCTGACGTACATCCTCTGCTGTTAATTTTTGATAATAGTGATACCAGGAACACCAACCCAATGGCAGATCATCATTAACCTTAATCTGGTTCTCGCGGGCGACTGCATCTAAATACGGGCCTATTGCATCATTAATATCCATCAGGAATGGATAGATCACCGCCCAATCTGTTTCCATTTCCTGTCCAGGATCCAGACGAGTATGATCGCCATTCGCCCAAAGCTGCAACACAGCTTTGCTCTTGAACAACACCTCAATGGAACCAAAATGTTGTTTTTGGGAAAGGAAGCCGATCACCATACCTTTTCGGTTCGCCCGATCAGCGACCACGCCAAAGAAATCACTGGCAAAATGGCCAACGTGATGCGGCTGTGGCGTGCCGGGATTGGCACATAACGGATCACGGATCTTCGCCATGCGCGTACGGAACGGGGCTTTATCTGCCATATACGTGGCAGTATGGCCCCAGGATTGCCAGTTATTCGAATGAAAACTGAATCGCGTCGGACGTACAGGCTCACAGACCTGCCAATGCCCGCCACTCTCGCCAATATTCAACAATTTAATTTGGTCAATCCAGACCGGATACCTGCCTTCATTCCGCACAGACATCTTCCATAAAAACAAAGGCCGTTCCTCAGCAAGGGCAAATGTCAGAGTATAGGATAAACCGTGCGCCCCAGGTTTTGTAGAAAAAACAATCCGTGTCACTGGCCCATGTGCAGTTTCGACTCCCTCCGCAAGCCGGGCGGAACAAGACTCCCAACTCGACTCGAGTTCAGTGAAGGGCCGGCCTTGCGCCGTATAGGAAACGCTTAACCGTGCATCATCCAGCCTTGGCATCCCGCTGGTTTCGGGATATAGGTTAAATGTCCCCCGCTCAGGAACAAATTTCAAGCGAAAATACGGTGTGTGAATCACAGCTCGGCTCCTAATACGGATTGCGCCATTTCTTTAATTTCGCTAACTGTAAAAGGTTTTCTTAAAATCGCAGTTGCACCCATCTCCAACGCTTGATTCAACTCGTCATCTTCACTCGCCGCAGAAACCATTACAGTGGGTATAACTTTCCATTCCGCATTCTCCTGTCGGATCCTTAGAAAATCTAAACCATTAATTTCAGGCATCATCCAATCACAGGTAATCATGTCAACGCTTTCCGATTGCAGAAGGCGCATCGCTTCCTGTGCTGACGAAGCTACAATTGTCTGATAACCCAATTTCTTAAAATACATCGCAAGCAATTTCTGTGTAATAAGCTCATCATCTATGATAAGAATACATTTCTCCATGAAGACCTCGCTTCCGACTCGCCAATTCACCCCTAAACCGTTCAAATTAAATCAAAATAATCATATCACAGGCCCCGCCAACCCGGAAGAAACGATTTCATTAATAAATCTACGATATACGATCAATGCTTGGTTTTCTGATTTTTAAGAGTCAGATTTCTCTGCCGATTGACCCTCACGAATCTTCGAAAGATTGACCTCCATCCATGTTGGTGCAGGACGTTGATCCGGCTTGCGGCGATAAAAAACATCATCCATCCACAATGCGGCACGGCGCGCAAACCCTGATTGACGGATCGCCCAACGCACAAGACTATGGCTGAAAGAATCAGGATGAGAATAAGGACAAACTGCTATACAACGCCCGCAATCAGTGCCGATCATATTCCAATAACTGAAACAGCGTAAATGGTCTATTTGCCAGCGTAAAGCTCCGTCAACATCCTGGCGATCATCAAAAGAGATGGCTTTACTGGGACAATTCTCAGCACATTTTTTGCAAATACGGCAAAAATCAATCACAGAAGTATCCTGCAACCGCTTATCCACGATCAATGGCAAATTGGTAGTAACCACCCCCAAACGCACTCGCGGTCCAAGCTGTGGCGTTATCAACAATCCCATCCTGCCAATCTCCCCCAATCCAGCATCCCGTGCCACCAAGGGAGCAATGACACGATAATTACCGTCAATGTGTGCACGTGCATCGTACCCGAGCGAGCGGATGAAAACTGCCAATTGTACAGCCACTAGAGCGGCTTCGGCATACTGCTTGGCGGTTTCCATCGCCTCTGGTGCTTCAGGTGAGGGGCCTAGCATTTCATGTGCCATTTCCACTGTAAATGCAATCGCATATTGATGGTTCAGCGAAATGGACGCTCCATAACCACCACTCCCTCGACCAACATGAGAATAGATATGATAAGGCAGAAGCTCGGTGATCCCCACGTCTTTAGCGCCGTAATAGCTTGTCAATCCCTTAATATAAGGAGTGATGTTCTCCGCCGAAATATCCAATCTATTTTCAGAAACTGGCCCATCCACACAATTCCGCAGAGCAAGCGGGATCGAAAAGCTTGCTTGTGCAGCAACAAAATGAAGCGGATGGGCTTTTTTTGCTTTTAGTGATAACAAACCAGGCATAGATCGAATACGATCATCTACAATCTTATTCTCAGGATGCATGGCATAATACGTCTCATATTCTGCACTTCCCCGCTGTAAACGATTACGGGCAAACATAATATCCCGTTCATCTACCTGGAATTGCGGAACGCCTTCTCCCGCGGCAACCCTGCCAATCGGCAAAAAGAACAATACCAAAATCAAAGCAAAGATTCCCGCCAAACTTTCCAATACCCAAACCTGAACATGCTGAGGCAGTAAAATACTCGCTACCATCAAGGAAATTCCTCCCAAGCCGACAAAGCAAGAAATCCTCGCTGCGCGATGTTCATTTTCGCGTACACTCTGCCACGCAAACAAACCAAACCCAATAAAAACCGATAGACCAAATGATGCAAGAACGGTTGTAAAAAAATATTCCATGCAATATCCCTTATCCAAGAAAAAGTATGCAGGAATTATAGCAGGAATAAGCAAAAAATTTCTAAACCACCCGGATGACCAGGGCTTACGCATGAAAAAAAGGATAAAATGACATAAAAAGTATGGAGAGAAGATGTCAGCGCCCAAAACCCTGAAAGAGAGTTTCGAAGACTTACCAGACCCACGGATAGAGAAAAAGACAGCC
>JAIOTF010000175.1 GCA_021107195.1 Anaerolineaceae bacterium
AGAGCCACCGATGGGAGTCGAACCCATGACCCATCGCTTACGAAGCGATTGCTCTACCAACTGAGCTACGGTGGCGCAGCCGAAATTATACCAGCACAACAATGGATAGAGCAAGATTAATAGATTACAGATTTGGTTTTTCAAGTATTCGCAATATGTTGAAAAAACCACCCCGTCCGGGAGCAGTCAGGTTTTGTAAAATCAGGCTTTGTTGTCGTTGCGAGGAGGGTTATGACCCAAAGTAAGGCGTAATCCCAGGGAGGGGATTGCCACACCCTCCTTTGGAGAGTTCGCAATGACAGTTGCAGCATTGTTTCATTTCGAGGTATTCGTGTCGTCCCGGTTCCTGCCAACATCCAGTGAACGCCCGCGGCGCACGACTTTCTCTCCATAGCGCTGGCGCAGTTCGTCCATCGCTGCCAGGAGGCGGCGTTCTTTCTCGTCTGGTGTCTCCCAAAGGGACAATTGATGAGAACAGGGTGTCAGATTGCTGGTACCGACGCCCAGCAAGCGCACAGGACGGCCTTCTTCCCACAAGGCATCAAACAATGTGCAGGCGGCCTGGATGATGACGCCATCGGCATCCGTTGGCCGGGGCAGGGTTAACTGACGGGTGGGGGTACTGAAATCAGACCAGCGCAGCTTGATGCGCACGGTTCCGGCGCACAGCCCCTGTTGGCGCAGGCGGTAAGCCACGTTTTCAGTCAGGCGGGCGAGGGTCTGCCGCAAACGATCGCCATCTGCCACGTCTTTTGAAAAGGTGGTCTCCTGGCTAATCGATTTGACCTCGTGTGTGTATTCCACTGGGCGGTCATCGCGCCCCTGCGCCCGGCGCCACAGGTCGCGTCCATGCTTACCGAACTGAGTGGTCATCATTTTTTCATTTGCCCGCGCAATGTCCCCAATGGCGCGGAAGCCCATCCGTTTGAGCTTTTCTTCGGTTTTCGGACCCACGCCCCACAGCTCTTTGAGCGGCAGCGGTGCCAGAAAAGCAGCCTCCTGGCCGGGAGGAACCACGAGGATGGCGCGCGGCGGGGTGGGGCCCTTGTGGCGCGCCTTGCCGATGTTATTGGCGATCTTCGCCACGAGCTTGTTACTGGCCACGCCCAACGAAGATGGAAGGTCCAGTTCATCCTGAATGCGCCGCTGCAATATGCGGGCAATCTCTTCAGCGGGTTCAGGTAAATCACTCACATCGAGAAAGGCTTCATCGATCGAGATCGGTTCCACCAACGGGGTCAGATCCTCAAAAACCGCCCGCACCTGGCGGGATACAGCCGAGTACCCGGAATGATGCCCCCTGACCACGACCAGCTCCGGGCAGGCACGCAGGGCCTGCGCCATGGGCATGGCAGAATGCACGCCGTATTGGCGGGCAGCATAAGAACAGGAAGCCACCACGCCCCGCCCTTGCGGAGAACCACCCACAGCAAAGGGCTTACCGCGCAGCGAAACATCGCGCAACTCTTCCACCGCGCAGAAGAAAGCGTCCAAATCTAAATGCAGGATTTTGCGTGCAGTCATCATTTCTCCCCCCTGATTCTACCGGATAAATACACTTTGCATATCAGGAAATAAGCTTACGGATCAATCCGACTTCAAACCTCAGCCCGGGCTGCGCGGCGCTTGAGACCGCGTTCACTGAGAACCAGTGCCGCCAGGACAATGCCGCCGCCAATCAGCAGGCGCACCACGTCAGCTTCTTCCCCAAACACCAGCAAGGACACCAGGATCGAGAGCGGCACCTTGAGATCATTGAAAATCGCCAATGTGCCCACCTCAACCCGCCGGGCGCCCATATTCCACAGGAAAAACGAAATCCCGGAAGCCACCACACCCAGGTATAGAAGCGTCCAGACCTGCAAGCGGGTCACCTGAACCGCACCCCAATCGGTGAAGAACAGGGATGCAATGGCTGTGGTCAACACCCCGCCCAGATAAAGCAGCCCGAAGATGTGCTGCTCCTTCACCTTTACATCCGGCGGCAGAACGGCCTTGTATGCCACCTGCCCAAAAGCAAAACACAGGTTCGAGATCTGCATCAGAAGAAAGCCGGTGAGCATCTCGCTCTGGCGCATGCCGCTATACACCACCACCCCGGTGCCAAGGACAGCCAGAGCAGCCAATCCCAAGTGCAGAGGCTGAAACTTGCGCCGCAGTACATCATTGATCAGCGTGACATAGATGGGGGTAAAGATCGTGAAGAGCGCAATTTCATAAGCCTTCAAATAGGGATAGGCGGCAATGTAGGTGATGTACATCACACCGTACTGCAAAGCCCCGATTCCGATGAGCTGCCAGGTCAATTTACGCTTCAACCCTTTTACTCGCAAGAAGGGCAGGAAAACCAGCAGAGAGATCAATAATCGCGTTCCAGCGACAAAGGTTGCATCCAGCCCGGTCAGATTGCCCTTGATCAGGCCAAAAGAAAATGCCCAAACCAACGATACCACCAATAAATAGATCATCGCGCAAAAATCTCCTTATTGCACTAATTCTGACAAAATATTCTACCGGGCGAATTTCTTCGCTCCGGCAGTTTCTGAATTATAACGGATTTCTGGTGTCGACAAGCCAGGATAGACCTTATGGCCCCAATACCAGTTCACCCCACGACATTGGATGAGTGAGGTGCCGTCCGGCCACACTGGATGCCATGCTCTCCTGCACATTCGAGATGACGATATCGTTATCAGACACCGAGAAAGCGAAGCCATAGTGGCGGCCCACTGACGGAGTAGTACCAAACAACGCCCAGGGGATGGCAATCTCTACCCGGTAGAGGCCAACATCCTTTACCGCTGCGATCTGAACTTCCGGTCGCGGTCCGGCAATGCGATAGGGATACCATAAATACGCTTCCCGCACGCCATTCACATCCGGCCTGCCGGGAGAAATCCCCAACTGGTAATCGTCGGAACTCAACTCGTCATAGTAATAATCACCATACAAATCGGTGTCGAGCAGGATCTCAAGGCTGTCCCCCTTGTAAATATCGTGGTATTGTGCATTTTGGGCATACACATCATCTTTGACTTTGGCCGCCACATACAAATACTGTGAGTCCCAGCCCACGCGGAAGGAAGATGCCAAGTCGTTTTCGCCAGTCCACTGGTCGTAACCGTAGGTGATGTAGCCGGCCGGGTACTGGGTTGTGGTCCATTCATCCCAATTGCCGTCCAGAACAGGTTTGGTACTCAAATACTGCGCCACGAAATATCCCCCCGGGCGGATTTGCCCGCCGCCAACCGGTGTAACGAAAACCGGTACTACGGTAGGGACAGTCGCCGCTGTTGAGGTAGATGTCCCTGTAACCGTTGGCGTATCCGGTATAGTAGTGGGTGTTTCTGTGGGCGCTGCGGTTGGTGCCTCTGGCGTGGAAGTTACCACAATCGGCGGTGGCGGGGTAGCAGAAACATATTCTCCTGCATACAAAGCCGTCATCGTCATATTCGGTGTTTCACTTGCCTGCGGCAATATTTTAGAGATGAACGGCAGCGGCACAGCACAAGCCAGAACCGTCCCTGCCAACAGGATCAATACTATCCCTTTTAAACCAGTCTTTAACTTCATCACACCCTCCATGGCATGCGTTCAAATCATCCTGAAACATAACCAAGCATTAATCATCAATCGTCCATACTCTAATTATATGTCTTTTAGTATATAATTCAACTCAATGAGCGGAATTTCAAATTTATCCTGTAATAATGAAGTCGAGCGCGGCCCACAGCCGCATATTGAACTGCGTGTGGTCGTTTTCACCCTGCACCAGGACCACTTGCAGACCCTGCTTAGCCCGTCTGACCCGGCCATCTTTCCCAATTGCTGGGAATTTCCCAACTTCCCGGTTTTGCCTGGACAAGCATTGGAGCAAACAGCAGAATCCTGCCTGAAAGAACTGCTGAACGTCCCCGAGCTCTATCTCGAACAACTCTTCACTTATAGCGGACCGAAGCGGCACCCGACCCAATCGCTGATATCCGTGGTGTATTTCGCGCTGAGCCCACTGGACAGCCATCCACTGGAAGAGAGAAAAGCATCCCTGCTCTGGCAACCGGCAAATACGCCGCCACCTTTGGCAATGGACCATGATGAAATTCTCAGCTATGCCCTGCGGCGCCTGCGCTACAAACTGGAGTACAGCGCGGTGGGCTTTGAACTGCTTCCTGAGACATTTACCCTGTCTGAACTACAAAAAACCTATGAGATGATCCTGGGGGAAACCCTCGACAAACGCAATTTCCGGCGGCGCATCCTGCAAGGCGGGATCATCGAGCCCACCGAAGATTATCGCAGCGGCGAAGGCCGCCCAGCGCGGCTTTACCGCTACCGCCCCGATGCGGTGGCCGAGGTCAAGGCGCGACGCCTGTTCCCGTAAAAACTATTCCATTCAATATCCAACCTTTTGCTATTCCCCAAGTTTGAAAAGACTCACACTCTCGATGTGATAGGTTTGCGGAAAGAAGTCAAACGGCGTCACCTTTTCCAAGCGGTAGCCGGCTGCCTGCAATCGTTTGGTATCACGCGCCAAGGTCGAAGGGTCACAGGAAACATATACCAGGGTTGCCGCGCCGATTTCCACGAGTGCATCCACCGCCTGTGGTTTGAGACCCGCTCGCGGCGGATCAACCACCACCACATTTGCCATAATATCCAGCGAAGGAAGCATCTTTTCTGCCTGCCCCTGGTAAATACTGATGTTCTCAAATTCATCCAGGTTGATAGCAAAATCCTCGCAGGCAAGCGGCGAAGATTCAATGCCAATCACTTGCTGGACATGGGGCGCAATGAAAGCACTGAAAAGCCCCACGCCGCAGTACACATCAAGCGCAATCGTTAGCTTTGTCAAATTGAGCAAATCCAACACGTGCTGCACCATTGCCTCTGCCTGCGCTGTATTCACCTGGAAGAATGACCCGGCATGAAAACTGAACGCACGCCCCATGATCTCAATGACCCCGAATTCATCACCAGCCATGATCATCGGCCCTTTTTCGGGACTGAGATACACCGCCGAAATCGGCAGCTCCAGTTCCATCTCGGGCGGCAAGGCATCCTGGCCTTCCATCACCAGCATCTCGCCATTATCTGCATGGCGCAGCTCGATTCGTCGTAAGCCCGGCACAGATTCCAGGTTGAGCTGCGGCCAAAGCCGGTTGATGTCCTCTTCCGGGAGGTAACATTCCGAAATCGGCACCACCTGACGCGAGCGCGCCGCTCGATACCCCAACTTGCCATCCTGTGTTTGAGAAAATTGCACAGTGTTACGGTAATTCCATTCCGCTGGAGAAGGCACAACCGCCCCCACCGGCGGCTCGGCAATCCCGGCAATGCGCTGGAACTGCTCCACCAGCACCGCATGTTTGACTGCAAGCTGCTTATCATAAGACAGATGTTGGTAATGGCAGCCACCGCATTCGCCAAAATGCCGGCAGCGGGCATCGATTCGATCCGGGGAGGCTTCCAGCACTTCCACCAATTCCGCGCGCACATGGCCGCGCTTTTCCTGCACCACGCGCACACGCACCTTTTCTCCAGGCAAGCAGTAAGGCACAAACACCGCTCGCCCATCCTCCAGGCGGCCCATCGCATCTCCACCGTACACCAATTTTTCAAGGGTTACTTCAAATAATGTCTCTGACAATGTTTTTTTCCAATCACAAATAAGTTTTCTATTCCATCACGGCAGGTATTGTACCCTTTTTCAGAGGAACCGCGATAAAACGATTATTTCAACTCCAGGATCGACACGGAACAGGGCGGCAAATCCAGGCGAAAATGATCCTGGGTGCGGATATTTGGCAGGTTGACTTCCTTTACCCCTATCGCTTACGGGTCTTCAAAACTATTCACCGCCATCAGGTCCCTACTGGAAAGCAGCCAGCCGCGACGCGGCTTGAGTTTATCCAAACCACTCAGCCGCACAGACAGGTCTACCCGCTTTTCAGGATGGCGATTGATGACGCCCAACACCACCCGCTTGCGACTCGCATCCCGCGTGGCGGTCACATCAATATAGGGAGCATTCACCACTTCATCAATATTCCCCAGTCGCTGGCTGGTAAAAACAGGTCCTTTGACATCGCTTTGGATAACAATCTTTTCCATCTGGCGGTACATCTGCATGGGGAAGTAAATCGCGGTGGCGAACGCACTCGTCTCATTGGTCTTGATCAGGGGAAGCACATTCACCATCTGCGCCAGGTTTGCCATCGATACCAGCTTGCACTGGCGGTGAAACACATGCAGCATGCCAGCCACATACAAGGCATCTCTTCGGCTATACGCAGTATCGTGCATAGACTGCGCATCATCGGACGGCGCAAGCCACAGATTCCACTCATCAAAGGCCACTCCGATCTCCCGCTCTGGCGTCAGAGCCTTGATCTGCCGGCCAATACGCTGGATGATGCGCTCAGCGTCCAAAGGTGCCGCGGTCACGGTTTTGTGCAATTCTTCAGGATCATATTCATCCTGCCAGCCATCCCTGTCCGGCTGATACAAATGGAAAGACAGGTCATCGATCAGATCGCCTGCTTCGCGCAGCACGGCCTCGTTCCATTTAGCACCTGGGTCAGAGGGCGCCCCGCTCATCACCTTGTCACCAACAGCCACGATGCGGATCGATGGATCAACCGCCCGCATAGCAGCCACAAACTCCCGCAGACGTTTTGTATATGCTTCCGCGTCCGTCGCCCCGATCTGCCACTGCCCCCAAACCTCGTTGCCCACGCCCCACCAATGCACACCATACGGTTCGGGATGACCATTAGCTGCCCGCCGTGAGCCTTGCTCGCCGCTCGCATCCTGATTGCAGTAGGCCACCCAGCGCGCAGCTTCTTCCGGAGTACCGGAGCCATCATTGACCACCAGAAAAGGTTTTGCTCCCACCTCGCGGCAGAAGGTCATGAATTCATCCGTGCCAACCTGATTGCTTTCTTCCGACTGCCAGGCCTGGTCAAAACGCCGGGGCCGCTGGTCTTTAGGACCAATGCCGTCTTCCCAATGATAGCCGCTGGCAAAATTTCCGCCCGGGTAGCGTACAACGCTCGGCTTTAATGCCTGGATAAGACGCAGCGTGTCAGACCGCAAAGCTGAACCATCCTCGGTCCAGATGCCGCCGTAGACACAGCGCTCCAGATGTTCGATGAAATGCCCGTAAACTTCAGGATGCACCTCACCGATAACTTCGTTTGCATCCACGCGCACTGTGGCACGAATCGGCCCGCG
>JAIOTF010000306.1 GCA_021107195.1 Anaerolineaceae bacterium
ACGCATTACACCAGTCGTGGCAATATCGAGATCACCATAGATGGCGGGACGCCTGTGCTGCTCAATCAATATGGCAGCAGCCTGGCATTCCAGCAGCGCTGGGACAGTCCGTTGATGGCAGATGGCACACATACAATTGTGCTTCGGCATCCCGGCGGGACAAAGTATATCGACATCGATGCGTTGATCGTTTCTTCGCCTGAAAGTGATCCGCCTGCGGTGGTTACTCTAAATGCAGTTACTGGCAGCGAAACAGGTGAAATTGATCTGGATTGGATCGCCCCCGGCGATGATGGCAACACTGGCACCGCTACAGAATACCTTGTACGTTATGCTTCCAGTGCCATTGATTCACAATCCGCATGGGATGCTGCTACAGATGTAAATGGAGAACCAGTGCCAGAAGTGGCTGGCACAGCCCAGTCGATGACCGTCTCCGGTCTTACGCCCGGGCAAACTTACTACTTCGCCCTGCGTACCCTGGATGATTCGGGCAATCTGTCTGATCTATCCAATTCACCTTCGGCTGAGGCCAAAGCGCCAACGCCGGTGGGTGTCGGCACTTACGAAGAAGATGATGCCA
Source organism: Anaerolineaceae bacterium (assembly GCA_021107195.1). Classification (GTDB taxonomy): domain Bacteria; phylum Chloroflexota; class Anaerolineae; order Anaerolineales; family Anaerolineaceae; genus SMBSF63. The sequence goes on from JAIOTF010000306.1 coordinate 584, forward strand.
ATCTCGTCTACACAGGCAATTGGACGACATGGAGACATAGCAGTGCCTCAGGCGGTTCGATCCGCTACACCAATCAGGGAGGGGCGTCAGCGACGTTGACTTTCTCTGGCCGTCAGGTGAGTTTACTGTATACGAATTACACCAGCCGGGGCAATATAGAAATCACCATCGATGGTGGTGCGCCGGTGCTGCTCAATCAATATGGCAGCAGCCTGGCATTCCAGCAGCGCTGGGATAGTTCCTTAATGACAGACGGCACGCATACAATTGTGCTGCGGCATCCTGGCGGTTCGCATTATGTGGATATTGACGCCCTGATTGTTGCTTCACCAGAGAGCGATCCGCCTGCTGCGGTAACCCTGAATGCAGCCATCGGCAGTGAAACGGGAGAGATTGATCTGAGTTGGAATGCTTCCGGCGATGATGGTAACACCGGTACAGCGACGGAGTATGTGGTGCGGTTTGCAGATGCAGCCATTGATACGGAAACCAAGTGGGATGCAGCGACAGAGGTGAATGGGGAACCGGTGCCCGAAGTTGCCGGGACAGCACAGGCGATGACGGTTACCAGTCTGGTGCCTGGACAAACGTATTACTTTGCCTTGCGCACCCTGGATGATTCGGGCAACTTATCTGATCTATCCAATTCACCTTCGGCTGAGGCCAAGGCACCCACACCGGTTGGTACAGGTTTGTATCAGCAAAACGATCCAAATATCATCTACACCGGCAATTGGTCAACCTGGAACGATACCCGCGCCTCCGGCGGGAGCATCACATATAGCAATGACAACACTGCCACATCTACATTGACTTTCACAGGCAAGCAAATCGATCTTATCTTCACACGCTACACTTCCCGTGGAGATATCCAAATCATCATTGATGGATATGTGTACCCGCTCTTCTCACAATATGGCAACAGCCTGGTCTATCAAAACAAGTTGCTCATCGGATACCTTTCCGAAGGGACGCACACAATTGTATTCAGCCATCCCGGAGGAAGCCATTACATCGATATCGATGCCCTGGAAGTTCACCCGGAAATGACCTATTCCAGCCCAGGGATATTGGAAGATGGTAGTTTTGCAGTTGCCGCCGATGGGAATATTCAACCCTGATCCGGCAAAACTGTGGGAATGAAAGCAGCAAATCCCCCCACTACAAAAACCAAGCCCCGCTCAAACGAGCGGGGCTTCTATTTACAATTCGATTTGAATATCCACCCGGTTTTTGCCTGTCACCGGAAAACGATAAACATCCTCACGAACCTGCTGCCATACCATTGGTTTATCCTCACAGCCCCCCTTCCAGCAGACATTACTCTGTCCAGCCGCGTGCCCTGGTTTCGGCCAGCACCTGCTGCCAGGCAGGCTTGTCCGTGTGGTCATAATGCCGCAGTCCCAACGTAGACAGATATTCCACAAACCCCGGCGCTGACAAACCATAATACTTTTCCCATTCCTTAATCTGTTTCTGTGTGTGATCATGCAGCCACACGGCCATCACAAGCGTCATTTGTGACTGCTGTGTATCCCAGCGGAAAACATCTCATGATAAAAAGCCGCCTGTCAATTCCCTGAATTCACCCACTGTCTTTGGGGCAAATACTTGACTCAATATGTTGACGTCTAAATGGAAAATCCTTATACTGATTACAAGGCGGGTCTATAATATCTGTTTTTTCTCCCTCCCCATAAAGCACTTGAGATACAGCGGTTTGTCGTTTCTGTTTGTTAAATTTGTCAAACCTTATGTATGAATTTGCATTGCTTTGGAGTTCAAATCATAGTGAATTCAGAATTGTCAAACACATTGATGTGTTCTCATCGGCAAACCATTTAGACCCTGATTTTGTTATCACCGAAGAGGGGAAAAAGATCGGCTCACAGTCTGGATATATTGCGAAAATGCAAAAAAGCTCTGCAAGCGCAGAACTTCAACTGGTTTTCAAAGGATAGTTATGTTGTGGCGTTTGCTTCTAAATAAAGCGTGACGCAAAATGGCACATTGACCATTTATGAGTGGACACTTAATCAGCGTGTTGAGGGCCCCCGGAAGGGGATAACATTCGAGTCCCCTATGGGTCATCCGAAGACCGCTCACTGAGCTTGTCGAATATCATGCAGAGCAGTGAGCGGTTTTATTTTCGTGTTGGGCCAACCTTATATCAAATATTGAGAAAACTCAATAATCAAAAATGAATTCGCAGCCCAAATTGAGGGCTGCGAATTCATTTTGGCTAACCTCATCCTGCGTGTATCATCACATCTGTTTCAATTCTAATTCGGCGGCTTCTCCACTCCACCCTCGCCATTCATCCCCCCAGGCGGAGTCAATTTCTCGTCTGCATCAAATTCGCCCGGATTTACCTTCTTCTCTTTAGACAGCCCGCCGCTGGAGTCATCCCCCCAGTTGATGTTCGGGTCAAGGCTTGCATCTAAAGACTCTTTCAGGTTCACTGGCCGCTCTCTGTCGTGTTCTTCCTCGTCAACCGGTTGTGACATCGACTCAACTGGGTCAAGGGGCGTATTCCTCTCAGGTATGGCAAAGTCTTTAAGAGCCTCAACGAGGCCACTATCTTTTGGGGGAGCCTTATATTTTTCAACGTAGCCTGAATCATAGACAGCTCCATCGGGATCGGGCGTCCTGACACCAGTAGCATCATCACCTCTTGGATCAACATCTTCCGATGCACCTCCTCCACCCAACGTGTCAGAGAGTCGTCCCCAAAGCAATCCCGCAGTAACTTTACCAGACACATGTCTTTTTCCGGGCTTGCTGGGGTGTCCATATACTGTTCCATCTTTTGATGCATTATATTCATTCATAAAGTCCTCGTCTTTTTCATTAGCCTCCTCTTCAGCTTGCCCTTCTGCCTCATTTTCTTCTTCTTCAGTTTGTTTTGCGTCGTCACCCCCACCTCCACCTCCGCCGAAAATCGTTTTAAGAGCCGATGCAATATCTGCCAGAATACCAGCGGCTCTTTGGTCAGCGCCAGCAGAAGCAGCACCCCGAAGGTCCGTTCCATCTATTCCAAATTGAGGACCGGTTACCAGCCCATGATTGGCAGCAAGGTCGGCTGGATCTGGACGATTTCCTTCGCCCATGACCCCCATGACATCGCCCAGTGGACCATCCATTTTGTTCATCTCTTCTTCAGTAGTCTCTCTTGGATCCCACTCACCACTCGCCCCCTTTTCTGGATTGATCGGAAGTCCATTCTCATCCACAAAATTTTCGAAGGGGTCCCCGCCGTCTTCCAACCTTGGATCATCAATACCTACCTCCCCGCCCTGATACTCACCGCTTACATCTTTTCCAGCAGTTCCCGCAACACTGCCATATCCATCCTTAATGCGATTTTCCTGATGAGGGTCAAATTTCTGTTCAACGCCCGGATCAAATTTATCCTCTTCTCCGCCCCCGCGCGCCAGCTTGAGTTCATCATCAAATCCCTCGCGCACCACGTCCATTCCATCCTGCATCTCAGACGCTTCCCTCGGCAGACTGGATGTCTCGCCCGCCATGTCCACGGTTTTCTGCATATCAAGCCCTGAATCACTGCTGCCAGAAGGCCCATCCCTTAAGTTTTCTGGAATCTCCATGCTATTGGAATCATGGGTAGGTGGAGGAATATTGGAATCATCAGTCACTGCCGGGCCAACCCTTTCTTTGACATTGGGGCCATCATTCGAATCGATGATTGCCACCCGGTCAACCGCCTCAGATGGGACAGCTTGCTCCATCCGCGATGGCTCCTCTGGCGTCGGCCAGGTCCCGATCATTTCTCTCTCGCCAATTTCCATCGGATTTTCCGGCAGCGGGACAGTGTCGATCATCACATCCCCGCCATCCCGCGAAAGTGCCTTCTCTGGCCGATCAACGAGTCCTTCGACTGGAGGCTCACCAACTGGCTCAGGTCTGGCTCCCAGGCCATCGTCAGCTTTCACAATGGGCACAGGCGCTTCCGTAACCGCAGCCTGCACCACTTCCGCAAAAGCATTTTCAACCGTTTCTGCTTCTGCAAAATCCCTTTCTGTCTCAACCATCGCTTCCGGCTCAAAGGTGGCCTGCTCAAGCTGCTGTACCTCCTCCTGCACCTCTGCGCTTTCCACACTTTCCTGAACTTCGCTGCTTTCTGCTTCCTGCGGCAGTTCGCTGCTTTCCATATTTGGTAACGTCATCTCAATCTCCTTAATCCGTTTGGGTCATTCCCACTGTGGTTTATTGAACACGACAAGGACCTGATTGAATGCTGTTTGTGATGTTGAACAGATCTCCTGGTGTAGCCATTGTGCAGATGTATCTCCTTCTAAGAACTTTTTTGTGAGCTACATATTCTTATCAAGGTTTTTCTCGTCTTTTTTCTCTTGCTCCTGGTTGGCTTCAACGGCCGAATTCAGTTGGCTGGCGTCCATCGCCGCGCCCTCACCCTTGATCGTCTCGCCGGTGATATTTGCCCAATCCGGCGTTTTTCTGGCTGAGCCCCCGCCGCCTTCTTCAGGTGTAGTTGAGAGGGCTTCATGACTACTATTGCTATAGCTGGGATCCCCACCGCCGCCTGTGCTATCGCCCTTGATCGTCTCGCCGGTGATATTTGCCCAATCAGGCGTTTTTCTGGCTGAGCCGCCGCCTTCATCAGGCGTAGTTGAGGTGGTTTTTTTGGGATTACCTCCAGACCCCTTGTCTTTATCCTTGTCCTTGTCCTTGTCCTTATCCTTGTCCTTGTCCTTATCCTTGTCTTTATCCTTGTCCTTATCCTTATCCTTGTCCTTGTCCTTGTCTTTGTCCTTGTCTTTGTCCTTATCCGACCCAGGAGTCTTGCCTTTATCCTTGCCCGTATCCTGGTTTGAATTGTTATTATCCAAATGGCTGAGATCAGGAACCCAATCCGTATTCAGCAGCTTGTCGGCTTTTTCGGTCATGTTGTTTTCTTCGCTGAGATTATCGTAATCA
>JAIOTF010000424.1 GCA_021107195.1 Anaerolineaceae bacterium
AGTACAAAAATGTGTCTATTAATGAAAAACTGCTAATACGAAAAATTGCTTTTGCTTATAGACACATTTCCCCTTAGTTTTGTGCGAAAAATCCTGTATTCGTTATTGCTGAATTTGACAGCGATGATCTTTGTGGAATCATGCAGCTATCTGCTTTGCTTACAAAAGATGCAACGATTTCAGATTGGTTCATCCTGAGTATAGGAACATTTGTGGACGATAACGAGTTACCCATCAAAATAAAATTAGAGACCTCCCTTGAATACGATGATTTGAATGCACTTATTAATAAACGGAACCAACTATCTATCGCCGTCGTTCGGGTGAATGATATGATGCATCCTATTGTTATTGTGGGGTACGATCCATACGAAGGCGGCTTCAGGTATCTTGATCCTCTTTACGTAAAGGAAGACGGTTTGCCGGATGAAATTGATTTCCAGGAAAACCATGGGGTCAGTTTCCCGGATGCGTGGCAGTACACTTTTGTGTTGGAAAAAGTTGATATCGAGTGAATAGGATGGCTTATAAAGGCATCCACCAATAACATGAACCATTGGGCGGGTTCTTCTCCAATAAACCATTGAAGGCAGCCAGACATGAACAACAATCTCCGAGCACAAATCTATAGCAGACTCATTCTCAAAGACACGGAAGAGTTGCTCGAAATCTGGCAAAGTGGCGACACCACCGAATGGATTGACGAGGTTTTTGAGATCGCAGAAGAAATCCTGACGGATCGCCTGGGCGAGCTGCCGTCTCGATCTGACGAAATACAGGTTAAGCCTGAAACAAGAGTCTGCGATGAAGCGGTGATCCATACTGCATTTGAAGAATCTTCCGCAAACCAGCATCTCGACCAGGCAATTGAGTACGCCTGGAATGATGAACCGGAAAAAGCATTGCAGGAATGCGAAGCGGCAAAGCCAATCATGCCGGACAGCGCACTTGCTTATAATTATCTCGGGATCACTTATGATACTTTGGGTCAGGTAGAGCCTGCGATTGATGCTTATATCAAAGCCGTGCAGCTCAATCCCCGGTTTTCTGCTGCCCGCCAGAATTTGAGAAATGCACGCGTAAGACTGGAAGAAGAGCAGTATCACCGCGCTGCAAACCTGAGTCCGGAGGAAACGCAGGCATTAAGTATCGATTTTGACCAGTTTGATGATGCAGAAATCACTGAGGATGAAGCGCCAATCCCTGGCTGGTTCTACCTGGACGAAACAGCATTTCTGTTAACCGGCTGGCCCGGGCATCGCATCCGGCCAGGGCGAAGCGGCTATGATCCTCTTGAGTCAGATTTTGAACTTGCCCATATGGAAGGCGTGATCATTCGACGGTTATTTACTCGTACACTTCGGACACGAAATCCTGTTCACCTCTTTTTTATGACTTTTGTGGGGATCTTCTTTTGTTTTCCTTTATTGTTTGGCGTGGTTATGTGTCTTCAAGGTGATTTTTTTGCCCTTTTCCCGATGATTCTTTTTACCCCATACCCGGTTGTGGGTATAGCATTTTTGACAAATGTTGTGTTAAGTCTTCAGCTTGAAGATTCCAGCGAACCAGATAATGGCTGCACATTTTTCTAGGGGAAAGGTCTTTGGATGATTGAGAAGTCTTTCCACAGAGGCCGCGCCTTCGGGCAGCCAACCGGCTTGTTATTTATGAGGTGAAATCGATATGAGCCCAATCCGCATGTCCAAAATCGAGTCAGCGATGCGCGCCGTGCTTGCATTCAAGGAAGCTTTCAATCTTCATGATGTCGCCGGGATAACGCAGTTGGTGAGCGACGATTGTGTCTTCGAGGCTTTGTTCCTGCCCCCGACGGCGCTGTGTACTCGGGAAAGGAAGCCATCGCCCGCTATTGGGAGGACTTCTTTCGCGAGTCGCCTCATGCCCACATTGAAATCGAGGAAATTTTTGGCTTTGGCAAACGCTGCATCATGCGCTGGAAATACGAATGGGTAGATGCGGCAGGGGAAAAAGGCCATATCCGCGGCGTTGATATTGTCCGGGTGAAGAAGGATACCATCTGCGAGAAATTGTCTTATGTCAAGGGAGCGTAGATACAGGTAATGAGAAACAGGCTCTGATCTTTTAGTCATAGTGTGCATTTATAAACGATCAACACTTGCACGCAGCGGGTGGCCGGGATTGCTTTTCAGTTGTTCAACCTGAAGAAGGAATAAAGGCGGGGCTCCCGTGCTACAATGGTTTTGCACTACACAGGAGGTCAAATGATCACATTACGCTGCACGAAAAAACTGAGGGACTTCCTGGGCACCACGCCCACCGAGCCGCTGCTGCCCACGACATCCACGCTGGGGGACTGGTATGCCAATCTGATCCCGACCTATGCCGGGGATTTGATTCTGATCGTCAATGAAAAGACTCTGCTGGCTGTGGCCATCCCGGTGTGGGAAGCGGAGAACCTGCTCCCCTTGTTCCGCATGCGTGTGTACAATCTGCTGCGCCTGATCGGGATTAAAGCACGTGTGGCTTCGAAAGAGATGGGTCATTATTACCAGGTGCAGTTTGCCAAAACCGCCAGCCGCAGCGTGCTGGGTTCAATGAATGAATGTTCATACGCAATACTGTATCGGGTTGATCCCGAATATGGGGGAAAGAACTACAGTATTTCTGATCTTGAGGTCTGGTTGAGTGATAGGATTTGACTCCCGTTGGAGCACACGGTCCCGCAGGTTGAGGCGAGGATATTGTTGGGGGAAGAGAAATGACATTCAAACCTCAAGAACTTTCAACAGAAGAACTTCTTCACTACTATGCTTAGATACTTAAAGAGTTAAGGGATCGCAAGGTAACCAGGACTTATAACAGCCCAACAGGTGATTATGCAGAATGGCTGGTCGCAAATCGGTTGGGATTAACGCTGGAAGCGAATTCTAAAACTGGTTTTGATGCTGTTGATTCAGCAGGTGTGAAATTTCAAATTAAGAGTCGTCGATTAACAAAAAGAAATTCATCCACACAGCTCAGCGCAATTCGAAATTTAGACGAGCATGATTTTGATTATTTGATAGCGGTGCTTTTTGATGAAATGTTTGAGGTGGGGCTGGTGGTACAGTTACCATATGAAATCATTGGGAAATACGCTCGATTCAGCAAACATGTTAATGCGCATCTTTTGAGATTGAAAGGTGACGTCCTCAAGGATCCCTTGGTGGAGTATTTGACACCGCTTTTTTCTAATCAGGAAGTGGTTAGTTTTCCTGTGAAAGTTAAAACGCCCGCTTCTAAAACAACAACAGAACAAGAGTATTCAGGAGGAGATGTAATGGACGCCAAACTAAAGAAAACTATTCAATCAGTTGGTAAAGGGTGTTTTGTTAAGTATTATGAGAATTTCCGAGATCAAAAGCAATCAACAGGAGATCTGATTGAATTGCTGATGAAAGAAGAGGGGTATACAGAAAATGCGTGTAGAACAAGAATATCTAAATCACGGAAAATTATAAATTCTGGTCATGCCCGAGAGGTTTTGAGGGACATTACTGAATCCACGAAATTGTCAGATGAGACTATTGCCAAGGCGAAAGAGTTGTTGCATTAATACTATAGCTATTTTCAATTTGATTGCTGTGGGTGCGTTGGATCAAATTTTACCCAACATTAAATGAGATGTTGAGAGAAAGCATTTGATCCGATTTGTGAATAGTTAAAAATATCAAAGTAGAGGTTATGATGAATATCTGGTTTGTTCGAGCAAATGGGGAAACGGCTCATAATAATTCAAATGATGTTGCTTACGTACCTGGTGAACCCCCAGTATTTCCTCTGAGGGAATTCAATTACACACAAAAATGTCTAGATGATGGTTTTGTGCGATATGGATGGCCGAATACGGGTGATCGTACTGCTAAAAATCCAATAAGATTGGCACCCCAAAGCTATTCTTTTGACGATCTTAAAAAACGATATCAGACTTATTTAAACAAGTTTTGTTCAATAAAAGCTGGTGATTTCATTTTATTGCCTGCAAATGGTCAAAATCGCGGGGATGTGCACTTAGGTATTGCTCTAACTGCTAACCGGAAAAAAGCCCTTCCTTATATTGAGCCTCGCCCCAATGCGTATTTTTATTATCATGATGTACAAAAAGGTGATTGGTACGAATGTGCTCACAGGGTAAATGTCTTGTGGGGTTGCACTAAGGATGAGGAATTTTCAATATTTCATATAAATGCCGCTGAACAGATTAAGGTCTGGAATTTGGCATTTTCACTGGTAAAAGATAATGAAGGTGTGATTTATCAAATGGCAAAGAAAGCGGGATTATTCTAAATTATTGATTTAGTGGATTATGCTATCTAAGCTATCGATTTGAAAACATGAACCTTAAGTAAGCAGATTGTGTTTATGTATGGTGAACTAATTATAGCGCCAGGACAAAGAAATGTGAAATCTTCCAGAACAAACAAAGACCCTCTTAAAAAATCAAGATCATTTTGAGGCGTATAAAAAGCATATCGGTTTTTGTCCTGTGCCATTCGGGTTGGATCATTTCAGGGAGGAGCTACCTTGGTATAAGAGGTTAAAGGAGGCGTTGAAATTTCTGCTGGATTAGCTGGTTCCCTTTGATTTGATCAGTAAGATAGTCGCGTTTCGCGTGCAGGAAAATCTGGAAAAAGCGAAAAAGATTATCCGCTTTTCTCCGCCCCGCGCAGAGGGGTGGTTTCTTAATGCCACAAACGCGGTATGATGTAGGGGATGGATTGGAAGATACCGCACTGTGTGAGCTGCTATGCCGGAAAACACTGAATTTTGGAATTTTTATTGGGAAACGCGCCTGCTGCCGATGGAGAACCTGGGCAAGCGGGAGGCCATTCTCGCCGCCTCGGGACTGATCCGCCGCCTGGCGCAGGAGGCTGGCCGTCCTTTGCGCTTGCTGGAGTTGGGCTGCGGCGAGGGACAGGTGATCGGGACGCTGTTGGATGCTCACTCCCGCTCGTGCGATTTTCAGACTTCGGTGGGGGTGGACTACAAAGCGCAGTCCCTGGCAAACTGCGCGCGGGATTATCCCGGCATGCGTTGCGTGGAAGGCGATTTTACCGACCCTGACTTGTTGGCCGGGCTGGGAACATTCGATGTCGTGCTGCTGGTCAATGCGCTGCATGAGGTCTTCTCGGACAGCTTTTCCGCTGAGCTGGGCGAGATTGATGTGCCACTGGGCAAGCTGCGCGTG
>JAIOTF010000014.1 GCA_021107195.1 Anaerolineaceae bacterium
CGGCAAATCGCCGATTGGGAGCCGTCCGACACGTTCACCGGCAGGCGAATAACCCCGGCCTCGTTCGACAGTCATGTCAAATTCAATGTGCGCATTGGGGTCATCAACGGTGAATAAATACAGGTCAGGGTTCACAATTTCAACCTCTGCCGGTACCTGAATATCCGCTGCTGTGATCACGCCTTCACCGCTAATCTCAAGATGAAGATATGCACTATCAACATCATGCAAGATCATACGAAGCTGCTTGATTTGCAAGATCACCTGAACCACGTCCTCGCGGACGCCAGGAATATCACTGAACTCATGCAGCACATCCGTAATTCTCACGGATGTTACTGCCGCTCCCTCCAGAGAGGAAAGCATGACACGCCGCAGGGCATTGCCCAGGGTGATGCCATAGCCTCGTTCCAAAGGGCCAATCACAAACTTGCCATAATTTCGGGCTTCAGCTTCTCGTTCGACCTTTGGGGTCACCATATTACTTAAGGTAGTCACGTTTCATTCCTTCTCCAATGCACCCATTAACTACCGCGCACCGGAAACACTAGAATTACCGAGAGTAGTACTCAACGATCAACTGTTCATCCAAATTGCCATCAATCTCGCCGCGTTCCGGCAAGCGATGCATCCGTCCAGACAAGTTGTTCAAATCGCGTTCCAACCAGGCAATACATGAACGCTTCTCAGCCAGATCCCGCAGTGCCACAAAATAAGGGGCCTTACGGGATCGTGCGCGAACTTCCACTTCATCACCAGGTTTGACCAACATTGAAGGCACATCCGTGCGGCGGCCATTGACCATAAAGTGGCCATGTGACACCATTTGGCGGGCTTCACTGCGGCTTGCCGCATAACCCATGCGGTAAACCACATTGTCAAGACGTTGTTCGAGAGTCTGTAACAAAGTCAAACCCGTCAAACCGCGGCGCTTCTGCGCAAGAGCAAAGTAACGTCGGAATTGACGTTCCAACACACCATAAATACGGCGCGCCTTCTGTTTTGCACGCAATTGGCGAGAGTAGTCAGATTGACGTCCGCGGCGGCGCATTTGACTTGTAGGCCCATGCTCACCAGGAGCATACGCACGGCGATCAAAAGCGCATTTTGCCGTATAGCAACGCTCGCCCTTCAAAAACAGTTTTTCACCTTCTCGCCGGCATAATTTACACACCGGCCCAATATATCTAGCCATATACTTCCTTCTCCACTATACGCGGCGTTTCTTAGGTGGCCGGCAACCGTTATGCGGTACCGGGGTTGCATCTGAAATCGATTTGACCTTAATACCCATACCCTGAATCGCCCGAATGGAAGACTCGCGGCCAGGGCCAGGGCCTTTCACAATCACATCTACTTCTTGAATACCCATTGATTGCGCTGATTTCATCGCCTGTTCGGCAGCCAAACGTGCCGCAAACGGCGTGCTCTTGCGAGAGCCTTTGAACCCAGCAGAACCGGAACTTGCCCAGCAGACAGTGTTACCCTGCTGATCCGTAACGGTCACAATGGTATTGTTGAATGTCACGTAAATGTGAACGTGTGCCGATGACAGAGAACGCTTCACCTTGCGTGAACTGCCACGACGCGATGATCGTACATTTTGTGCCATAATACCTCGCTATAAACCTTTCAGCAATTCTTCGTTTTCTCTACCCAAAAGTCGTATCCAGCCAGTCAGCCGCGGGTCGAAGGAAGGAACCCGTAACCAGCCAGACCGTACTCCTGATAAAGACTACTTCTTCGTAGCCCCACGGCGGCGACCACGACCGGCCACTGTCTTCTTTGGGCCTTTACGAGTACGCGCATTAGTCTTAGTTCGCTGTCCATGCACAGGTAAACTGCGGCGATGGCGCAGACCACGATAGCAACCAATTTCAATCAGACGCTTAATATTCATCTGAATTTCGCGCCGCAAATCACCTCCCACAGTGTAACTCCTGGAAATGATTTCGCGCATTGCACCAACTTCTGTTTCCGTCAAATCTCGCACACGAGTTTCGGGAAGCACTTTTGCGCTTTCCAAAATTTGTTTCGCCCTGAATGGCCCAATGCCATAAACATAGGTCAAAGCAATATCAATGCGCTTATTGCGCGGAAGATCTATACCTTCAATACGTGCCATATGTTTTTTATCCCTGTCGCTGCTTATGATTAGGATTCTCGCAGATTACATATAATCTGCCTTGCCGTTTCACGATTTTGCACTTGGAACAGCGCTTTTTAATCGACGCTGAAACTTTCATGCTAATCTCCTTCTAACTCTACTCCTCAGACCAAAGTTCCAATTATACCGGTTCTTGGTTTTATTGTCCAGTTGTTAGACCAGTCCTGGTCCAATCTGGGCCGGTCCCCTGCCATTTTCCAGCAGGGTCAAGATCATAGGGCCATTCTTGGTGATCGCAACCGAATGTTCGAAATGTGCTGTTAACGATTGATCCGCTGAGATCACCGTCCATTTATCACCCAGCACTTTCGTCGCTGCTGTACCAACCAAAACCATTGGCTCCAAAGCGATGGTCATCCCAAACCGCAGTTTCATTCCGCGGCCGGGCGTTCCATAATTGGGTACCTGAGGGCCCTCATGCATCTGACGGCCTACGCCGTGCCCGGTGTACTCTCGAGTTAAGTAAAATCCCTGCGCCTCTGCCGTGTTCTGCACCGCAGCGCCAACATCTCCCACAGTATTA
>JAIOTF010000360.1 GCA_021107195.1 Anaerolineaceae bacterium
CCATACTTTTTATGTCATTTTATCCTTTTTTCATGCGTAAGCCCTGGGGGGCTATGCAGAGGCTTGCGCTGTCCAGCGGCTGGTGATACGATTCTCAATAGTGCTCAAACCGGCGTTCACTTCCACCGCCGCGGTGCGAATCCCAGTCAATATAACCGGCAAAGCAATCGGCACCTCCACGCGAAAAAGAACCTGACGCTTCGTCATACCCATGCCGCGGGCCGCTTCCAATACCGCCGGGTTCAAATTGCGAAAGGCCGCATCGGTGTTGATCAGAATAGGCGGCATGGCCAGCACCGTCAAGGCCACTGCAACAGAAGTGGCATTCAAACCAAGATAAGGAACAACCAAAAATAAAATGGCTAAACTTGGCACAACGCGCATACCATTGATCAAATTCATCAAAGTCAGCGTCGCAAAACGGGAGCGCGAAGTCCACACGCCAAGCGGCAGACAGATCAACACCGCCACCCCAAGGGAGATACCCACCAGGACCAAATGATCCACAATGGCACCGCCAAATTCGGGGCCATGAGAAAGCAAGTATTCCCAGGTACTGTTCAGCAATGTGACCAGTTCATTTAGCATGTATGCCATCCCGCTGGGGTGAATTTCATCAGAGTTTCTCCATTTTTATATATATTATACAAATAATACCAAATATCTCATAAATAGTCTGTATTCAATCGCCGATTGATGAAACCCTCTGTGTGAACTCTCAATTCTTCGGGTTTGGGATGGAAAATGAGCCCCGCTTTCTCAGGTTTTTGCCTTTTCGCTGCACCTATCCGTGGGCCATGAAGCGCCCCAATAAAAAAACAAAGAGGAGGATTTCCTCTTTGTAAAGTTTGACATTGTGCTCATTGTAATGAAAACAATTCGATCAATCTTCTGACACCCACCTCATCCAGGCAATCTGATAAGGATTCAGGTCAAGCCGGTCTGAATTTTCCAAAGTATGCCTGTTTCCTGTCAACACATCCACAAATGCGCCGTGTCCGGTCAGACCCCAACCTGTCGGATCCAGTGAGACCGTCTGCACCTGTTGTGAAACGTTATGCAATGCCAGCATGGTTTCCGTGCCATCAGGCGAAATGCGCAGCAAACTGAACACGGCATCATTGAGCTGCAAAACTTGCTGTGAACCATTCGGATGAAAAGCCTGGTAAGCGATACGCTGTTTCAAAAGATGCTGGTACCCATAAAAAACTGCATGCCGCAGTGAAGCCGGATCACCCAATTCAGCAACCACCTGCGACAGTTTTAATTTCTCGCGGTTAACGCTACGCGGTTGGCCAGTTTCCTCAACCCCGCTTGTATAGTTTCTCGAACCCAATAGGCTGTGAATGTAAATTCCGGGAATGCCAACCATAGCCAGTACAATTGCCTGTGAGACCAGGAAACGTTTCACCTGGATTTGAAGGGGCTCATCACTACCAGGGTCGTTCAACAGATCGAAATAGGTGATATTCAACTCATACGGACTGGTGCTGCCATCCGGATTGGTTTTTGAAGAGATTTTTCCACCGTGAGCAAGCGTACGACTGACAAGAAAATCAATATCTTCAGGGGAAAGAATACCCAATGCCGGACGAATGCCAACACCATCGTGTGAGGCAGAAAAGTTCATGAAAGTTGTTGCTTCCGTACGAGCGCGCAAACCAGATGCCCATTTCGAAAGGTAAACAGCAGATCCAGTAATCAATGCATGAGCGGTCAACGGTGGCAGCGAGAAATGATACACCATGTGCGCTTCATTATATCCATTTCCAAAATAAGAAAGATTCTCCTCGTGAGGAACATTGGTTTCCGTGATCAACAACACGTCTGGAGCAACTTCCTCCAGGACAGCCCGCACCAATTGCACCACAGTATGCGTCTGCGGAAGGTGAATACAGGATGTTCCAATCTCTTTCCATAGATACGCGATCGCATCCAGTCGAATCAGATTAGCCCCATGCAACACGTAAAATAAAAGAACTTCCAAAATATCCAGCAAAGTATCCGGGTTCTGATAGTTAAGATCAATCTGATCGGCACTGAAAGTGGTCCACACATGCCGGGTCTCCCCAGCCACTGAAACTGCAGCTAACAGCGGAAGTGCTCGCGGGCGGGCGACCATCGAAAGGTCTGTGTCTGGAGAGACTTCAATGAAATAGTTCTCATAATTAGGGTCCCCTATTAAAAAGTTTTTGAACCAATTGCTGGCAGATGAAATGTGATTGATAACGGCATCAAACATCAACTTGACCCCGTAGGTATGAAATTGTGCAATATCCTGCCAGCTTCCAAAATCCGGATTGACGGCTTTATAGTCAATCACTGAGAACCCGTCATCCGATGAATAGGGGAAGAAAGGTAAAATATGGACAATATTAATCGTCTCGCCCAAATAGTCCTGGTGAAACGATTGCAGTGACTGCAGCGGGGGTTGGTTTGGCTCTGTCAGCAAGTCTCCATACGTAATGAGAATCACATCCCGCACGTCAAATAAACCAGAATTGGTTTGCAAAGGGCGTCTGTTTTCTCTTTTAAAACGATCCAGCATTTCCTGAAGACGCGCAAAACATTCCTCTCCTGTTTGAGGGCCATATAAAAAAGCGAGATGATTTTGAATCTTCTTAACGTTTTCTTTCGACATAAAACCTTACAAGCATCTATTTGAACCGCTCGATTTTATCTTCCAAAATCGTTTGTGCCGTCGAATAAGAGAAGTGGTCAGCCGCCACGGCGAAGTTTGTGGCTGACCATTTTTAAAACACGTTGGGGGTCTTTCAACAATCCGCGCACTCCTGCAACAATTTCATTTGCGATCTGACCATCTATCATCACCGTCTGGAACCCTGTCGGCTCAATATCATCCTTGTAAACTAAATACCGGTTAACAAAGAGTGGCTTACGGAAAAACAGAGTTTAAAGCAGATCATTGACAAACCCACCACACAGGCTGTAAATCTTTTAAGCGCCTACTCCAATCTGCCGCTTCGGCTGAAAACGATCTGGTACATAGCAAAGATCAACTTTCATGCTTTAGGCCTGTTCTTTGAACAGGACAAGATAACCCAAACGAGTAACCTTGGCTTGATTGGATGATGATGAGTTTGATGAAAAAGTCGTCCAAACGATGAAAAGTTCAATCGTCAGCTCATGCTGCGCCTGGGTATTAATCACTAGTGCTGAACACTGAAAAGCTTGGGTGGATAATATTTTCCCAGCAACTCAGGATCACAATTGATCAAATATTTTTTGCGCTCCCAGTAACAATCGTGTTCATGTAAAATAGTACAAATACCTGTTTCCTTAACCACCTGATACGCGGCTATTGGCAAGGCAATATTCATCAGAAGCGCAAACACATTCCGCACGACTATAAGCTCAATTTCATAATAAGCAATAAGCATCTCCCATGCAACTTTTGGCTGACCGGCCTGCGATTCGATCCGTACCAGAAAGCTGGAAAGAAATAATGCCTAAGTGCTAATTCCTATCCCTTGACACCACCAGCGGTAAGACCCTTTTCCAAGAACTTCTCAAATGCCAGGAAGAGGATGATCACCGGAACAGTCATAATAGTCGAAGCTGCCATGACCACATGCGGCCGAGGACTGGGATCATTGAAAATGGTATTGATCTTGATCGGAATAGTAAAGGCAGCACGATCATTCAGGAAAATGAAGGCGTAAAGAAATTCATTCCAAGCGATCATGAAGGTGTAGATGCCAACAGTGATAAGAGCCGGTACTGCCAGCGGGAGAGTGATGCGCCAAATGACTTCAAAGCGCGTGCAACCATCAATCAACGCCGCTTGCTCAATCTCATCTGGAATAGTACGGAAATAACTGGTTAACATGTACAAAGCAACTGGCAAAGTCTGCGCAAGATAAGTAAAGATCAACACTCCGAGATTATCCTGCACTGCAAACCCGAGCGCCTGACTGACCTTTGATAACATGGCAAACAACGGGATTATCAACAAAACAGCCGGAAAGAGATAAACAACCAACACGCCGTTCAACATCAACTCACGGCCTTTGAAGTGCAATCGGGCGGTCGCATAAGCTCCCAGCGTAGACAAGATCACCGCGATCAAGGCTGTCGGAACGGCAACCAGAAGGCTGTTGAGAATATTCGCCCCAAAATTCTGGAAGTGTGCATTATTCGGGTCAAACAACTCTTTGTACGCATCCAGGCGGAAAGAAGAAGGAATGTACACCGGTGCTCTACCGGCAATTTCTCCTGGTGACTTGAATGAGGAACTAACCATCCAATAGAATGGGAAAAGGATCATTGCCAGAAAAATGAACATGCCAACAGAGACCAAAAGGCGCTGCCAATTGATCCACCCGGCGAGGTGGTCAATCAAACGGAGGGGGCGATCAGAA
>JAIOTF010000272.1 GCA_021107195.1 Anaerolineaceae bacterium
ATGAAGAATTCCAGAAAATTGCGATAAAACGTAACCCCTTTCACGGTGATTGGAACTATAAAATAATCCCTCAAATAACATAGATTATTTGTTTACGGTGCCTAACGATAATACTTCAGTAATATTTTATGTGACCTAACGTGCTCCATTTGCCAAAATCATGCTATGATGATATGCGGATGGAGGAGAGGCTTTTGCAAGCCGGAAATCCTCTAATACAAGGTATAATAATTGGAATTTGACCTAGAAAGGAGTGAGACATGTCTCTGCAGAGCGATTTTCTAGCAGTGATCCTTGGTGGTGGACGGGGCAGCCGTTTGTTTCCCTTGACAGAGAACCGGGCCAAGCCGGCCGTGCCTATTGCCGGCAAATATCGTTTGATCGATATCCCGATCAGCAACTGTATCAATTCCGGCATTTATCGAATCGCCGTGTTGACACAGTTCAATTCAGTTTCTCTCCATCGTCATATTGCCCGCACTTACTATTTTGACGCATTTCATACCGGATGGGTGCAGGTCTGGGCCGCAGAGCAAACAACAGAAAGCCTGGATTGGTATCAGGGTACGGCCGATGCGGTGCGCAAGCAGCTTCAAGAGATCAAGAGCACCCGCGCCAGGCATGTCATCATTCTGGCTGGCGATCATCTTTACCGCATGGATTATTCCAAGATGGCCCGTTTCCACCAGGAAACAGATGCCGATGTAACCATTGCAGTGCAACCCGTGCTGGCTAGTGAGGCGAAACGATTTGGCATCCTCAAGCGTGATAAATCACTGCTCATTTCCGATTTTGCCGAAAAACCGACTGACCCCGGCATTTTGCTGGATATGGTCAGCCGTGACGATCCCGAACGGCCTTATTTGGGTTCGATGGGCATTTATATTTTCAAAATCGAAGCTCTGATCAAGCTGCTTTCCAATCAGGAATCACAGGATTTTGGCAAGCACATCATTCCGGAAGCGATCCGCACACATACGGTTTATGGGTATGATTTCACCGGGTACTGGGAAGATATTGGAACGATCCGCTCGTTTTATGAGACAAATTTGATGTTGACCAAGCCTTATTCGGCCTTTAATTTTTATGATCCTGAGCAGATTATCTACACCCGTGCCCGCTTTTTGCCGAACAGCAAAGTCAAGAATAGCAAGCTGGAAGATGTGGTTATTTCTGATGGCTGCCTGATTTCGGATGCCTCGATCAAGCATTCATTGATTGGCCTGCGCAGCGTGATCCACAGCGGGACAACCATCATTGACAGCATCCTGATGGGTGCCGATGATTATATTCGCCAGGATAAGGATGATCCCAGCGTGATGCTGGAATTTGGTATTGGTAGTGGCTGCACCATTCAAGGTGCAATCATCGATAAAAACCCGATCTTTGGACATGGTGTGACCATTAAACCTTTCCCGCCTGGAACCGATCTGGACGGTGACAAGTATTATGTGCGTGATGGCATCGTTGTCATCCCCAAGAATACTGTTTTACCGGATGGAACCTATATTGGACCGGATAACAATCAAGAAGATTAAGTGATCCAGAGGGAAGCCAATCCGGCTTCCCTTTCAAACATCAAATTTTTATATTTAGGAGACGTTATGACGCATAAGAAAGGAAGCGGTTTTCAGGATTTGCCGGAGGATATTGTTGTATCTTGGCATGCATTGAGCGCCAAACAGGTTTTGGAGAAACTGGAAACCGTGGAGAAAGTTGGTCTTACCTCGCAAGAGGCAGCGGAGCGATTAGAGAAACATGGCTTGAATCAATTAAAAGAAAAGCCGCGCCCCACTTTTTTTGCACTGGTGATTGATCAATTGAGAAATTTTATTGTGATCATGTTGATCGTGGCTGCTGTTATCTAGTTCTTGTTGGGAGACACGATTGAAGGCAGCGCAATTTTTGCTATTGTGATCCTGAACGCCATTTTGGGTGTGGTACAGGAAAGCCGTGCTGAAGAAGCGCTGGCAGCTTTGAAACGCATGGCCGCGCCGGAAGCGCAGGTTTTGCGAGACGGCAACCGGGTCATGTTGCCGGCACGCGAATTGGTGCCTGGCGATATTGTCTATCTGGAAGCCGGTAATTTTATTCCTGCTGACTTGCGCCTGCTGGAAGCAGTGAATTTACGCATTGATGAAGCCGCTTTGACCGGCGAATCAGTGCCGGTTGAGAAAGTCTCGGCGGGCGTCTTCACCGAAGATGCCTCCCTGGGTGACCGCAGGAACAGCTCTTTTATGGGCACTACTGTGACCTATGGCCGTGGTTTGGGTGTGGTGACCAGCACCGGTATGTATACCCAGTTGGGTTTGATCGCTGGCATGCTGCAAAGCGTGGATGAAGAACAGACCCCGCTGCAGGTCAACCTTGATCAGTTGGGCAAGACCCTGGGGTATGCCTGCCTGGTGGTCAGTGCTTTGGTTTTTGGTGTAGGTTTGATTCAGGATATTGGTGCAATTAATTTGGAAATGATCACCGAATTATTTATGGTGGCCGTCAGTCTGGCGATTGCTGCTGTGCCTGAAGGTTTACCCGCTGTGGTGACCATCAGTTTGGCGATGGGGATGAGCGAAATGGTCAAGCGCCATGCGTTGATCCGCCGCCTGGCTTCAGTTGAGACCCTGGGCTCCGCCACCGTGATCTGCTCCGATAAGACCGGTACCTTAACCCAAAACAAGATGACCGTCACCCGTCTGTGGGCGGATGACAAGATGATCGAGATCACTGGCAATGGTTATAACGTTGAAGGTGATTTCTATCTGGATGGCAAAAAGATTGACCTGAAGGACTATCCGGCCGCGATGGATACCCTGTGGGCAGGCGTTTTGAACAACGACGCTGAACTCAAACAGGTCACAGATGAAGACGGGAAAACTGCTTATCGCATGATTGGCGATCCTACTGAAGGCTCAATTCTGGTGGCTGCAGCAAAAGCAGGCACATTTACTGATGTCGCAGAGGAGAATTACCCCCGCAAGGCTGAAATCCCATTTGACTCTGATCGCAAGCGCATGGTCACCGTACATCAGGTGGTCAGCCCGCAGCTTGAGGATACCTACATTCAGCAAACTAGTACCGACAAGGAATGGTATACCGTTGCGGTAAAGGGTGCTCCGGATGTGGTGCTCGAGTTGTGCAGTTATTACGAATCGATGGATAACGAATGGGTGCCCCTGGATGATGCCAGCCGCCAGCGTATTCTGGATGCCAATGACAGCATGACTAAAGAAGCACTGCGTGTGCTTGGTCTGGCTTATCGTCAGCAGCCTGTGGCCCCGTCAGAGATTGCCAGCAGCGAACTGGAAAAAGAACTTTGCTTTGTTGGTCTGGTGGGCATGATTGACCCGGCCCGTCCGGCAGTGAAACCGGCTATGGTTCATGCCGCCGGTGCTGGTATTCGCACGATCATGATCACCGGCGATTATCCCAACACGGCCAAAGCGATTGCTGAAGATATCGGCCTGCTGCGCCCGGGACATAAAGTGCTCACCGGTCACGATTTGAATGAAATGGGTGACGACCAGTTGAAGACGGAGGTTGAAGTGACCGATGTCTTTGCCCGCGTTTCGCCGGAGCACAAGATGCGCATTGTGGACGCGCTCAAGGCCAATGACGAAGTCGTTGCCATGACCGGCGATGGCGTCAATGATGCCCCTGCTATCAAGCGCTCCGACATTGGGATAGCGATGGGTATCACCGGAACCGATGTGGCCAAAGAAACCGCCGACATGGTTTTGACGGATGATAACTACGCCAGCATCGTTTCGGCCATTGAACAAGGCCGTATCATTTACTCGAACATCCGCAAATTTGTTTATTATTTGATTTCATGTAACCTGGCTGAAATTGCAATCATCTTCCTGGCCATGTTGATCTCGGGGCGCTCACCGCTGACAGCTATTCAACTGCTGTGGCTGAATTTGGTGACCGATGGCGCTCCGGCGCTGGCGCTTGCCAACGAAAAGGGCGACCCGGATATCATGGAACAATCGCCGCGCCCGGCCAAAGAGCCGATCATCAATACCCGTATGCGTACCGGCATCATTGTGCAGACGATTGCCATCACAGCCGTAACCTTGGCGGCTTATTACATTGGTTTGGCCCAGGATACGATGCATCTGGAAACAGCCGAGACGATGGCTTTTGTGACCCTCAGTGTTTCTGAGTTGCTGCGGGCTTTCACTGCACGTTCGGAATTTTTCCCGATCCTCAAGGTTGGTTTGTTCACCAACAAGTGGATGAATTACGGTGTGGCTGTATCGATGGTCCTGATCCTGGCGGTGATTTATGTACCGTTCCTCAACCCGATTTTCAATACCATCCCGTTGACATTCCAGTCCTGGGCGATTATCCTGCCGTTGTTATTGGTGCCGGCCTTTGCGGCTGAAGCCACCAAAGCGGTCATGCGCCGCAAGCAGCGTAAAAGCGCGGCCTGATCCAGGCTAATTTTCGGAAGAAACAATCATTCCCCATCCAATGCGGTGGGGAGTGATTGTTTATAAAACCAGTTTATCTATAAGAAGTTTGTCATCGCGAGCCGCTGGTGTTTTTCAGCGGCGCGGCGATCTCCAAACTTGCCTGGAGAGTGCTTCGTCAGGGCGGAAGACCAGTTTCTATTCACAGTTCAATGATTTTTTCGTTTTTTTTTTTCGTAATGGCCTATTAATTGTAAATTCGAAGTTACCAATGTATTTTCATTTTGCAAGACACATGGAAGGATAAATTTCCACAAAATGCCCTACGGGTAGACTTGTCCTTATTCAGTTCCCTTTTCAATTAACACCCGGATCGGGGCGAACGATTTGCGGTGAATGTCGCAGGGACCCAGACGTGCTAATGCCGCCTGATGTTTGCGCGTGCCATAACCTTTATGGCGGGCGAATTGATAACCGGGATGGGTATTATCCATGCTTGCCATCAGGGCATCCCGGGTGGTTTTGGCCAGCACAGAGGCAGCGGCAATGCTCAATGATATGGAATCACCGCGAATGATTGCTGTTTGTGATATTTCTATGTTGGGTAGCAGCAGTGCGTCGATCAGTAAATACTGCTGCTGCTGGCATAGCTGCTCCAGGGCACGTCCCATCGCCAGGCGGGTTGCAGACACAATGCGTATTTTATCGATCTCCTGCGGGGAGGCAAAGCCAACCGCCCAGGCAGCGGCATGGGTCTGGATAACGCTGGCCCAATGTTCCCGCTGGCGGGCGGTCATTTGTTTTGAGTCCCGTACCCCCTGCAATTTTTTGATGATGCCGGCGTTCGGCGGCAGGATGACTGCGGCGGCGGCCACAGGACCAGCCCAAGCACCCCGCCCGGCTTCATCCAGACCAGCCACATGGTGCAATCCTGCCTGCCAAAATGGGGTTTCCAGATCAAGGTGTGGCGGGGGTGTTTTTCTCATTTGCCGCTGTGAATGCCCCGCCGCACCAGAAGCAGGTACAGCCCAAGCAAGATCAATCCGATCGAGCCGGTATTTCCAATGAAATTCACTGCTGAATTTGGTGATCCGCCAATATACAGGCCGTAGCCGGTGATTCCCGTCACCCCCGCCGGGATGAGCGGCCACCAGATGAACTTCTGTACGATGGGGCGTGAAAGCACGGTGATCAATCCCCAGCCAATAGCAAAGATGACCAGCATGATTCCGGTGCGGGTCAGACCGTTCAGGTCTCCGCTGGAGCCCCATGCCTGATGCAGGCCAATTCCTACCCCGCTGAGGATGCAGCCGGGGATGATCAGACCAAAAATGTGTGCTAATGATCCCCACAACAACATCGAGATGCCGGTTCCGGCGAGGATGTAGCTGAAGAAATCAATTGTGCGCAGTTCGCTGATTGCGAAGCACAGCGCCAGCGAGGCAATGAGCCCGCCCACCAGGGTCGCCCACCAGTGGTATGTTTTCAGCAGCAAGCGGGAAAACACAACGATGGCAAACCATCCGGCAGCAAATCCCCCCAGCAGGATCGCCAGTGCCTCTTGCCAGGTCAGGACAAGGATATTACCGTAACCAAACAGCAGGCCAATTCCCAGCCCCCCCATTAAACAGCCAGGAAGAATCCCCAGGAGTTTACGGGAACGGATGCCTTCGATCAACATGGCTGCCCCCAGTATCGGCAGGATCAGCAAGCCGAGCCAGCCGGTTTTGAAGACTGTGTCCAGCAGGATCAGGGCTCCTCCTCCAATCAATGCAATGCCAATGATCAGTCGGTAGGTTTGTTGGTGGATGTTTGGATCGGATGATATATGTTCGTTCATAGAAATTAAAGCCTTGATCTGTTTCAAAATCTGTTTCCTTTCTAAATCCGAATGAAATTAGGCACCGTAAACAAATAATCTATGTTATTTGAGGGGTTATTTTATAGTTCCAATCACCGTGAAAGGGGTTACGTTTTATCGCAATTTTCTGGAATTCTTCATCGGTAACTTTGATGGATTTTTC
>JAIOTF010000255.1 GCA_021107195.1 Anaerolineaceae bacterium
CTGTATCTCGGCAGCCTGTTCTGCCAACCTCTGCTGCATTTCCAGGAGGATGGTGATCAGCTTTTCTTTGTCCAGCTTCGCTGCTTGCTTCCGGTCTAATTCGAGTGATGGCATAATATGTACTAATTTATCCGTTGTTTGTTGGTTTTGTGTTTGATTTTTATTAGCGTTGTTTATGATTCTTAATCGTTCCTGCCCGCCTGAGTAGTTACGAAATTATTAAGAAAGAATATAGATTGTGCAAGAAATTTATATGAGAGAAATCATCCCAAGAGGAAGATTATCGCAACACCAGCCAGTGAAACAAACGTGCCGATGAGCGCCATTTTGCTGATCTTTTCTTTGTAGACGAAAAAAGCGATCGGCAGCATAATGATTGGTGTCAATGCCATCAGGGTGGATGCGATACCAACGTAAGCAGCTTGAACGGCAACCATCGAAAGCCAGATACCGGCAAAAGGACCGACCAGCGTTCCCATGGCAATCGAGCGCAAGACTGTTTTATTACCGAAACATTGCAGCAGAGAGAATTTAGCTTTTTTCTGTAGTAATGCAATGCTCCATAAGGTGATTGCGGCCAGCGAGACCCGGATAAGCACGCTTGAGATGGCTGGAAAATCGCCGCCGCCTTTTTTTTGCAGCACGAGTCCTACAGACTGGCCTATTGCTCCCAAGAAAGCGAAGAAGATACCCTGAAAATATACTTTCTTGTTTTCAGGGCGGTTGGCATGTGAGCCGTTTTGATGATCATATACCACCAGAGCGATGCCGGTAACAGTGATGAAAATACCGCCAAATTCGAGCCAGGCGAGTCTCTCTCCTAAAAATAGCCAGGCAATTAGTGCGCTGATGACGGGCACGCTGGCCATGATGAGGATCGAGATGCGCGCTCCGATTTGAACGAAGGCCTGGAAGAGAAACGCGTCGCCGAGTACCAGGCCGATGATGCCGGAAAGTCCCAACCATAACCAACGTTCCGGTTCAGCCTGCCAGGGAAAGGCTTGGCCTGTCAGAACAAGGTGGGCAGCGATCAGCAATACCGAAGCAAACAAGAGACGCATGCGGTTGACCACAAGCGAACCCACTTGATTTCCAGCGGCGGCGAAGAATACGCTGGTCAGAGCCCAGCAAATGGCGACGAGGAATGCGGCAAATTCTCCCATGAAGACCTTTTAGAAAGTTAGTTATTGATGAATTTCTCGGCTTTTGTTACCAGACTGCGGTTGCCAATGAAAAGCGGCGTGCGCTGATGCAATTTCTCTGGCTGGATATCAAGGATGCTGTCATGCCCATTTGACGCAAGTCCACCGGCCTGCTCGGCAATGAAAGCCAGTGGTGCAGCTTCATACAACAGGCGCAATTTTCCTTGCGGGTGTTCAATATCGGCGGGGTAGTAATATACACCGCCAGCAAGCATGTTGCGGTGAAAATCGGTGACCAATGAACCAACATAGCGCTGCGAGAGTGCGTCATGGTTGGATGATCCAATCCCTTGCAGCCAGTGGGTGTACGCAACGACGGAAGGCGACCACAAGGATTGGTACCCCTGATTGGCGCTGTAGTATTGCGGCGGTTCTGGAATGCGAATGTTTGGGTGGGTGAGCAGGAATTCGCCAATATCAGGGTCAAGAGTGAAACCATCCACACCATGACCCGTGGAATAGACAAACATTGTGCTTGCTCCATAGACAATGTACCCCGCAGCGACCATGGTGCGCCCGGGTTGCAGAATATCTGCCATTGTGCCGGGGCCCTGACTGGTTTTGCGCCGGTGAATGGCAAATATTGTCCCCACACTGACGTTGTAGTCGATATTTGAGGAGCCATCCAGGGGATCAAACAAGAGGACATATTCACCACAAGGGTACTTTTCCGGAATGGGGATGAGGTTTTCGTGCTCTTCGGAAGCCATGACAGCCAGGCGGCCGGTGTGATCTATGAGGTCAAAGATGGCCTGGTCTGCTAACTGATCCAGTTTCATGACTTTTTCGCCCTGAACATTGGTTTGGCCAGTGTGGCCGAGGATCTGCGCCAGTCCAGCCCGGGAAGTTTTGCTGGCAATGTATTTTCCCGCTAGTGCAAGGTCGTATAAAAGGTTGGTCAAACGACCCGTAGCCTCGGGATACAAACGTTGTGTTTGCAAAACATGACGTTCAATCGTAATAATCTTTTGAGACTGTTGTTGTTGGTTTTGACCCATTTCACCCTCCAGGTTTTCTTACTTAAAATGCGGCCTTTTCGTGGATACTTGGATTATATAGGCGGCGCACTTAAACGTCAGACCGCAGATCAGTATCTGCGGCTTTGATGAAAGTGTGTGTCGAGCGTTCCCGCCGAGACTCGAACTCGGACCTTATGCTCCGGAGGCATATGTTCTGTCCATTGAACTACGGGAACATTTTACGGTCGGGTTTCTCTTGCGCAAGGCTTCGCAATTTTACCATGAGAGCATAGGCTTGAAAAGCCGCATGCTAAACAGATCTATGCCGCGGTGATTTTAAAAAGCGAATTAAGAAGATACTGCAAGGAAGATCGCCGTTCGTTCAATGCAGGCCTCATTGGGATCAATTTGCAGCGCATTTAGTAATTCTTCGGGACGCCCGGTGGCTTTGGGGCGCATGGTCAGCCTGATTGCCAACAGCTTGTCATTGATGATTTGCAGATCTTCGATCAGTGGCCGCAGGTCATATTCCTTGCCACGGCGCGTTCGTATGAGAGAGGCACTTCGGAGGACGGTTGCCACTTTGCTTTCAAGCTCTTCTATGCTCAGATCGATCAACAACTGGATGTTATATTCGCCGGCGGCGACCAGTGATTGCAGGGATGCTTCCGAAAGATCAACCTGCACAGTTTTTTGTATCCTGATGCCAGGGGGGAACATGCCTATTAGGCGTTTCTGTATCTCGGATGTTGATATTTCTTCTGTGAACCAGATGTCAATCAGTTCTGCACTGCTGGTGAAGCCAAGTGGAAGCGGTGCAGCCAAATTCATCCTGGGTTTTGGATGATAGCCTTGACTGTAAGCAAGGGGGAGGCGGGCACGGCGCAGTGCACGCTCCCACAGCTTTTGCACATCCAGATTGCTGGTGTATTTCAACCAACCCATCTTTGCATAAGTTATCCGAATCCTGATCATTTGATTGCCTTAATCTGGATTTCCACGGATTGTTCTGGCACAGAAGAGCGAACCTCCGGGCATTTCCAGGCATCGCCAGGATTTTCTCGGCGCAGGTCGCGATAGTCGCTCAGAATGCCGCAAGCATGGCAGTGTTCGCGGCAATACGACCGCAATATGCCAGACTGGCTGCGTTGGTATTCGTCAGCCAGGAAAGATTTGTGTACCCCGATGCGAATATGTTCCCAGGGGAGATGTTCATCTAATCCGCGTTCGCGATTGGTGTAAAACTCGGGCATGAGACCATTTTCTGTGAATGCTGTTTGCCAGGTTTGGTAATTGAAATATTCTCTCCATGCATCAAAACGGGCACCATGCTGCCAGGCATCAAAGATGGCATTTGCAGTGCGGCGGTCGCCGCGCGAGAGCAGAGACTCGAAGATCGTTTCGTAGGGATCGGACCAGTTCAACTTGATGCCTGGAATCTTGAGCGCGTTCTTTAGGTAATGCTGCTTGGTGCGCATTTGCTCCACTGTGTCGCAGGAGACCCATTGGAATGGCGTATGCGGTTTGGGGACAAAAGTATTGACGCCAACATGCAATTTAGACTTACGCCCAAGAGCTTTTTGACCTTCAGCAAGCACTTTTTTACATACTTCTGCAATTGCCTTAACATCTTCCAGTGTTTCTGAGGGGTGTCCGATCATGAAGTACAGCTTGATGGTCGTCCAGCCGCGGGAGTAAATCTCTCCGGCGACGTCGAGAAGCTGTTGGGTCTGAATAGGTTTGTTGATGATATTGCGCATATGCTCGGTTGCTGCTTCGGGGGCAAGCGTGAATCCTCCCGAGCGATTTTCTCTGAGCATCTCTAAGAGATCAATGGACAACGATTCGATGCGCAGAGAAGGTAAGGAGATTCTGAGGTTCTCGCCTTTGAAACGATCACTGACTTGTTGGATCAGGTCAAGAATATGCGTGTAGTCAGAAGAAGAAAGCGAAAGCAGGGCTACTTCTTCAAAGCCGCTATTATCGAGAGAAGCGGTGATAGCCTCCAGGACTTCTGCTACGGGGCGTTCGCGGACCGGGCGGTTGACCATGCCGGCATGGCAGAACCGGCAGCCGCGGGCACAGCCGCGCATGATTTCTACAGCAACCCGGTTTTGTACGGTATTGATCAAGGGCACAATCGGTTTTGTGGGCGGCGGGGGGAGGTGCCCAACGATTCGTTTCTGAATTGTCAATGGCACGTCCGGTTGAAGGGGGGTAAAAGAGTCTATCGTGCCGTCGTCGCGATAGGTGGTCTCATACAGTGAAGGAACATAAATGCCGGAAATCATCGCCAGTTGTTGGAGCAGTGCAGGTCTGTTTTGCCCACTTCTCTTCCACGCCTGGTAAACATCCACGATTTCATCGAAGAGTTCTTCGCCCTCACCAATGGCAAAGGCGTCGATAAAGGCATACATGGGCTCGGGGTTGAATGCGGCATGGCCGCCGGCAATCACTAGGGGGTGTTTTGTGTTTCGATCCTTAGTGAAGATGGGTACACCTGACAGATCAAGCATATTGAGGACATTGGTATAGATGGATTCGTAGGGAAGGGTGAAAGCAAGAATATCAAAATCCGAGAGAGCGTGCTTGCTTTCCAGAGAATAGAGAGGGATGCCTGTACTTCGCATGGCTTCTTCCATGTCGGACCAGGGCGCGTAAGCACGTTCTGCCAGTACATCCCAGCGTTTGTTGAGGTTCTCGTAAAAAATGGCCAGCCCCAGGTTGGAAAGGCCAATATCATAAATATCTGGAAACGCCAGGGCTACGCGGGTCTCAACTTTGTCCCAGTCTTTTTCTACCTGATTGAGTTCTCCGCCTACATAGCGACCAGGTTTTTGAACGGTTAAAAGAATCCGCTCCAGGCGATCCGCAATTTGCTCACTTGTTAACACCGATAAATTCTCCTGAAAATAACAACTCTTTTTTTCATGCGGACATGAAAAAATCCCAGACTGTCCTCCGGGGTTCGTTGAAGATGGTCAATTTGCCCCAATTTTACCTGACTTTTTCTGTTTTCGTGCAAGGATGTTCCAAACTCAGTATATTTTTTTATACATACCGTCATCCACAGCCAACATTGTGCCTGTAATGTAAGATGCAGCAGGGGATGCGAGAAAGGCTGACTGAGAGAGGCCGCCTCTGATTGGCTGCAAGTCCACTTCCGGGTTCTTTTCTTGGACGTTGCTTCGCCGCTTCAATTGTGCC
>JAIOTF010000048.1 GCA_021107195.1 Anaerolineaceae bacterium
GAGATAATATTAAGATCGCCGACGGAAAAGGCTTCGTGACTATTTCTGATGGCAATCATTTTTTGTAAACCGTAAAAGATCATCCTTTCAATGGAGGAAGCTTGAGAGCGGCTGTTTGCTTTTTCCCAATCAAATGTGGGGCGGTGCATCCAGCGGCTGTCATTTGATTTTGCGGCGTCATCACGAAATGAATAGTCATTCAGGGTGCCGATCTCATCACCCAGATAGATGAGGGGGATGCCGCCAACGAAGAGCAAAATGCTATGGATCAGCAGAATTCTGCTGATCGAAAGTGAAATATCTTTTTCGGATTTTTCATTGATAGCCTGCTCCAAACCAGCAAGCGAAGCACAGGTGCCCGAAATCCTGGCATCCCCGGTGCGCGGGTTTTCCTGGAAAGGCAAACCGCGAGCAAAGCTGCCTTTGAAGCGGCCGGTGTAGAATGCGTTGAGAAATTGACGATGATCGTAACCGTTGATGCCTAATTGAGCCGCTTCCTGGTCGGAAAATGTCCAGCCAATGTCGTCGTGGCAGCGCACGTAGTTGACCCAGGCGCAGCTATCCGGGATGGTGTGCCGGCTCTGCAACGCTCGTTTCAGGAGTTTGACTTCGCGGGTGGCAAGCGAATTCCATAGCAAGGCCATGAGAAGAGGATTATATGAAAGTTGACATTCTTCAGGTGAAATGTATTTGGATACCTCATCCGGGTGAACAATGGCTTCTGATTTGAAGAGCAGAGACGGGGCTGCAATTCGGGTGACGGCATTAAACGCCTGGATGAGCATATGCGTTTCAGGTAGGTTTTCGCAACTCGTCCCCATTTCTTTCCAGATGAAGGCTACTGCGTCAAGCCGCAGGACTTCGACACCGATACTGGCAATGAAAAGCAGCTCCTCGGCCATTTTATTGAAAACCATGGGATTGGCATAGTTCAAATCCCATTGATAGGAGTGGAAGGTTGTCCACACCCAGCGATTGATTTCCGGGTTGAAAGAGAATGAACCGGGTCTTTCTTCCGGAAAGATTTCGCGCAGATGTTGTTCATAAGCATTGGGCTCATGGCGATCAGGAAAGGTCCAGTAAAAGCTTTGATAGGTTTGATCACCTTGCTTTGCTTTCATAGCCCATTCGTGTTCATCGGATGTGTGGTTGAACACAAAATCGAGAACCAGGGATATATTCTCTTTCCGTAATTTGAGGGTCAGCTTTTTCAGGTCAGATATCTTTCCTAGTGCAGGATTTACTTCACGATAGCTGCTCACCGCATACCCGCCGTCGTTATTGGTTTCGGGGCATTTGTAAAGCGGCATGAGGTGAAGGTAGTTCAACCCTAATTCCTTAAAATAAGGGATTTTCCGTTCAATGCCTTTCAGGTTTTTGGCAAACAGATCAACATAACAAACACCGCCGAGCATTTGATTCGATTTGAACCATGCCGGATTGGCAGCACGGTGTTCATCAAGCGTCTTTAATTCCGGTTCTCTTTCAAGCCAGCTGCGGACGATGACAAACAGAAGTTGTTCCAGATGGTAAAAGAAATCGTAATTGCTGCCGTAAAGATGCAGGAGCAATTCAAAGAGCCTTGGAAAGTTAGTTTCCAGCCGGGTCAGGAAACTCTTCCACTCAGTAGAGGTGGTATCGATTTCAGGAAATTCATTCCTGATCCGAGGAATTAAACGAGAAAGGGCCAGTTTTGCTTTATTAATTTGGTACGTCATTAATCAGGGTGCTCTTTAGTTCTAATAGGGATTGATAGAATGCGCCCAACGATCACGCAAAATACGAGATGTTGGGCGCAAAACATTCACAAAAACAATTTAACCAGGTTAATTAGCCTTTGACGGAGCCAGCCATCAAACCACGGACAAAGTAACGCTGAAGGGCGAAGAACACTGCCAGAGGTAGCAACATGGAAATAAATGCGCCAGCGGTTAGCACGTGCCAGTCCTGGCCGCGTGATCCCACCATCTCTGCCAAACGCATGGTCATCACCTGGACATCAGGTTTGCTGCCGATGAAGACCAGCGCAACCAGATAGTCATTCCATACCCACATGAACTGGAAGATGGCAAAAGAAGCAAGTGCGGGAACGGAGAGAGGCAGCACCAGCTTGGTGAAGATCGTGAAATGTGAAGCGCCATCAATAAATGCCGATTCAAAAATGTCACGCGGGATGGTGCTGATGTAGTTGAAGAGCAGATAAATTGCCAGAGGCAGGCCAAAACCTGTGTGCGCGAGCCAGACGGCAAGGTAAGTGCCGTTTAATTTGAGGTTCACATAGTCTTTCAGGACGGGGATGAGGGCCAGTTGCAAAGGCACAACCAGCAGGGCAACAACAATCACAAACAACGCTTTGCGGCCAGGGAATTTCATCCATGCAAAACCGTAAGCAGCGAAGGCGGCAATGAGGATGGGAATGACGGTGGATGGGATGGCGACAGCCACGGAGTTGAGAAAGGCGCTGGACATATCGGTGCCTTTTTCAGTTTTCGTTGTCCCGTCCGGGTTGTTGTAAGTGTACTCTTTGCCTGTCAAGACATTGGAATAGTTAGCGAAAGTTAATTTGGGGAAGATGACCCATTCCTGACCCTGTACGGCGACGGTGCGTTCTCTGCGGTTGACCCATTGATAGCGTGTACCGTTACCGGCTTCAAAGCCCAATTGCAGAGTGTCATCGTCAGTGGTGAAGCCTTCTACTGTGATGGCTTCTTTCAAGTTGGTGTCTTCTGGCAATGCGATTTCACGCTCGGCGACCCATTCGCGGTGCGGCAGGAATTTCCACCACCCGGAGCTGAGAATGTCATCCCGTGTGCGCACGGAGGAGACCAACAAGCCGAGGGTTGGAATGGTCCACAAGGCGCAGATGATGAATAGCACAATATTGACAACCAGTTTACCTAGTTTCTGTTGCTTTTTCATTAGAAGGCCTCCCTCTCGCCGAATTGTCTGAGGTTATAGATCATGATGGGAATGACGGCAATTAATAGGAGGATAGCGATGGCTGAACCGTAACCAAAATTGCGGTTCGAGAAGAACTGGCGGTAGAACTGCGTACCAATTACTTCGGTACCATATTGACCACCCGTCATTACGATAACGATGTCGAATATCTTTAAGAAGAAGATCACGATCGTGGTGGTTACAGTTATGATCGTGCCTTTGATTTGGGGGATGATGATCCCGAAGAAAATCTGGATTTCGTTTGCGCCATCCACCCGTGCGGCTTCGAGCAAGTCTTCCGGTACGCCTTTCAGGGCTGACGAGAAGACGACCATAGCAAAGCCTGTCTGCAACCAGACGCCAGCCAGGATGAGGAAGAGGTTGTTCCAGGGCTGGATGAGGGTTGTCCAGGCCTGCGGTTCACCTCCCAAGCCTACGATGACGGCATTCAGCAAACCGATTTGTGTCAGGTTGGCAGGGCGGTAGTAGTAGATGAAACGCCAGATAACGCCTGCGCCAACAAAAGAGATTGCCATGGGGAGGAAGATGAGTGATTTGGCGACGGTTTCGAAGCTGCTGCGGTCTGCAAGGATTGCGATGAGCAACCCGAGGATTACGCATGCAGAGGTCCCGACCAAAATCCATAAGAGATTATTGCGGAAGGATTCAATCATCGCACGCTCGGTGAAGGCAGCTATATAATTGCTAAGGCCGACAAATTCAGTTGAGTTGCGATTCATGACACTTAAGTATAGTGTCCGGACGGTGGGAATGAGCAGGAACCATGTCAGAATAGCCATGGCCGGACCAATGAAAACGAATGGTTGAACGCGCCTTGTCCAGTCAGTTGGAAGCTGCTCAACCACCCAGTTCATCAGGAGGTAGAGAACTGCGACGCCACCAACGCCCCAGATGATGGCAACAAGTGCGATGACAAGTTTAGGCGCTTCACTATCCCGCAGGAACATGAACCCCCAGCGCATTACCATGAATGTGATGACAGGGACTGCGATGGAAACCAGGATTCGCAATCCGTTTGCCCCAAGCCAGACCAGTGGTGATGCTTTCTTTGTTTTCGTCAGTGTTTGCATCTTCATTTTCCTCCTTTGCTGAATCTTTACTTGCATACCCGAAGCATTAATTCCTTTTCATTCTCATTTCGGGTTTACCAGCAAAATTACACGTTGAGATGCTGTGACTTAAAACGACTGCTGATTATTTAGATTGTACAATATTTGGGCGGAATGGCAGGGGGAAAAGGCGTACGCCTTTTCCCCCTGCTTGCTAAATGATATTTATGGGTTGATTGACCAACGATTTACTCGGGCCAGCCAGCGTCAATTTCTTTCAGGACGGTGTCCAGATCAGCGGTGCCGCTCACCCAGTCAGTCATTCCCTTCCAGAAGGTGCCAGCACCAACTTCGCCGGGCATCAGGTCGGAGCCATCGAAGCGAACGCTGTCGGCGTTCAAGATGATCTCGGCAACGCCGCGGTCAACATCATTGGTGTACCAATCGAGGCTTGAGTCATAGTGCGGGGAAATTGCGCCACCGGACTGTACCCAAACTTTGATGGAATCGCCCTTGGTGAAGTATTCCATAACCGCACGAACTTCGGGGCGGTCATTGAACATGGCCATAATGTCGCCAGCAACCAGAACCGGTTTCCCATAGGCATCATCGATCGGAGGCAGGTAGAAGAAGTCATAATCTGTGCCTGCTTCAAGGCCTTCGGGGAAGAAGCTGGTGATGAAGTTACCCTGCTTGTGCATCCAGCACTTGGGCGGATCATCAAACATCGGAACCGGGGAGTCGCCGAAGAATGTGGTAACGATGGAGGCGCGACCGCCATAGACATAATCGTCATTGAACCAGATTTCGGCGAGTGTGTCAGCAGCATTTTTGACTTCGGGTGAATCAAAGGCCAATTCGCCAGTGGTCCACTTGTCGTAGTTTTCCAGTGAGGTGGTGCGCAGCATGACTTCTTCTAACCAGTCAGTTGCGGGCCAGCCGGTTGCGGTACCGGATTCGATACCAACACACCAGGCAGTGTCGCCGTCTTCGGCGATTTGGGCGGTCAGAGCCAGCAGATCATCCCAGGTTTCGGGAACTGTGTAGCCTGCGGCTTCAAACTCGGCCTTCGGATACCAAACGAGGCTCTTGCCGTTCACGCGCTGCCAGACGCCAGCCATGATGGGGCCATCGGGGCCGGCCATGGTTGCCATGTCCAACCAGCTCTGGTTGTAGTTCTCAGTCAGGGTTGCGTCGTCGATGAAGGTGGAGATATCAATAACCTTGCCATCACGAACGAAGTTCGCCAGCAGACCGGGCTGCGGGAAGTCAGCGATATCGGGGGCGTCACCGCCATCCACGCGGATGGAGATTGAGGTTTCGAATTCCTTCGAGCCTTCGTACTGGATATCAATGCCGGTGGCTTCTTCGAACGCGGCAACAGTGTTGTCGAATTTCACAGCATCTTCGTCGGTGAAGGGGCCGGTCATGGACACAACCGTGTCCTTGTACT
Organism: Anaerolineaceae bacterium; assembly: GCA_021107195.1. Lineage (GTDB taxonomy): Bacteria > Chloroflexota > Anaerolineae > Anaerolineales > Anaerolineaceae > SMBSF63. Next base: position 5,464 of record JAIOTF010000048.1, read on the forward strand.
TACCTTCGTAGGCAGCTGCCAGGTAGGAATCAACTTCTTCCACCTCTGCGGCAGGAGCTTCTACTTTCGGGGCGCAAGCTGTCAGGATCAACGCAAAGATGACCAAGACACTCAGGGGAAGCCAAAACTTCTTGTTCAACATCTTTCTACTCCTTTTTTATTTGAATATATTCAGATTCTTTACTGGGATTTGGTATGACTTATTTTGAATAGCTACCTCCTTTCAAGAAGTTATATAGGCAGAATATTTTTTATCGGTATCAGCGTGACGCGGCCGAGGATTTTCTGATGACAAGTTGCGTATCAAGAAATATGTGTTTTTCCTCAGGAGGCTGCCTATTTATTGATTGCATGATCATTGAAAATGCAAGCTGTGCCATTGATCTGATTGGAATATGCACTGTAGATAACGCTGGCGAAAGGTATCTTGCAAGAGGGACATCATCAAAGCCAACAACGGCAACGTCATCCGGGATACGGAAGCCTTTTTCATGGATTGCAGAAACTGCTCCGGCGGCAACAACATCGCTGGCAACGAATGTGGCGGTGGGCAGGTGC
>JAIOTF010000163.1 GCA_021107195.1 Anaerolineaceae bacterium
CCCGAAATCATCCCCACGGCAAAAACGCCAATTGCGATCGAAAGCACGACCAAAATCGTGCGGGCCTTGTTTTCCCAAAGGTCAGCCAGCACCTTTCGCCAGCGAGGTTTCAACATAAAATACTCCCTTGCTGAACCTAGGATTTGCTGCGTGCCGCTGCATTTTCACGCTGGCGCGAAGTGACCACCCTGCTGACGGCTTCATACAGCCCCTTAACCTCATGGACCAATTCCATGATCACCGTGCGCTTGAGTGCCACCAATTCCACCGGGGTTTCCAAAGCAGTGCGCACGGTGGCAATTGCCCAGTTCTCTTCTAACAATTCGACCTCACCGAAATATTCACCGGGAGAAAGGCGCGTGACGACTTTATCCTGCCCGTTATTGTCCTTGACCGCCACTTCCACCTGACCACGGGTGAGAATATACAATGCATCTGCTTCCGCCCCCTCCCGGATAATAGTCTGGCCTGGTTCAAACTGCTTCGATTCCAGGTTATGGGTCAGCTTGAGCATCTGTTGATGCGTAAGCATGGGGAAGGCGCACCGCACCCATTCATTGATGATCTCACCGTCAGAAATGACAACCTGGCGTGACATGCGGTCTGCCAAAGACGGATCATGAGTGATCATAATCACAGTTTTGCCCTCGCGGCTCAACTGCATGAACAGCTCGAAAATATGCTCAGCAGTGCGCGAATCCAGGTTGCCGGTTGGTTCGTCAGCGATCAAATACTGAGGATCGTTTGCCAGGGCTCGGGCAATAGCTGCCGCCTGCTGCTGACCACCGGACACAGCCGAAGGCATCTTGTAGGCCAGATTTGCCAGCCCCACCATGTCCAGCAATTCCATCGCCCGCTTTTCCCGCGCGGCGGGGGCATAGCGGCCGGCAAAGTCCATCGGCAGCATCACGTTCTCTACCAGATTCAGCATGGGCAGCAATTGGTAAAACTGGAAAACGATTCCTAAATTTTCGCCGCGCCAGCGTGCCATCCGGCTCTCGCTTAAATTGTGAATAAACGTGTCACCAACCTTGATCTGACCCGAAGTAGGCCGGTCAATGCCTGTGATCATATTGGCCAGGGTCGATTTGCCGCTGCCGGACTTTCCGGTCACACCAACAAATTCACCCGGCAGGAAATTCATGTCCACGCCTCGCAGCGCGGTAAAATCACCGGCACTGGTTTTGAAAGTTTTCACAATCTTCTGCATCTGAATGGCCGTATCTGCATAAGATACAGCAGGCATGGTTTGCGTCATTGAAAGTTTTCTTCGTATAGGCCACTTTATGCTTGCCATTCTTTTTCCTCCGCCATAGTGGAGATTCCTCCATCTGTAATGCGCAGAACCCGATCAAACCTGTTCGCCAGGCTATGATCGTGCGTCACCATAATAATCGTCTTGCCCTGCTGCACCAGTTTCTCAAACAATTCAAAGATGATCTCCGACGTAACCGTGTCCAGATTTCCGGTCGGCTCATCCGCCACGATCAGGGCGGGATCATTCGCCAATGCGCGGGCAATGGCTGCGCGCTGCTTCTGCCCGCCGGAGATGGTGCTGGGGATCTTGTGATACTGGTCGTCCATCTCCACCATGCTAAGCAGTTCCATGGCTCGATCCTGGCTGATCCCCTGTACAAAAAGTCCGCAGAAATCCATAGGCAGCATCACGTTATCAATCACTGAAAGGGTGGGCATCAACTCAAAGGACTGGTAGATCACGCCCACATTCTTACCACGCCACAAAGCCATTTGATCCTCATCCAAAGCATGCACCGGTACGCCATCCACCCATATCTCACCGGATGTAACATGATCCACACCCGTGATCATATTGACCAAGGTCGATTTTCCCGCCCCGGATTTTCCAATAATGCCGATAAACTCACCCCGCCTGACCTGCAAATTGATTTCATTCAATGCGGTAAAATCGCCGGCAACCGTCTGATACGCCTTGAAAACCTTCTTCAATAACACCAGCGGCTGGGCAGGGTCAACTTTGTTTTGAACCGCCTCATCTATTATTTGAGGCTTCTGCCAAACGGGCACCATCTTTCGCAATTTATCCATCATCACCATTATTTTCAACCAATACCTGACTGCTGCAAACACAAACTGACAGACAACGGTAAGAATTTGATGTGATTCCACCGTTCCGCATCAAGAATGTTGTTTTTCAGCTTTCTTAAAATCAAAGCGACCTGCTTTGCGAGCTGCATCAACAACCCCGGCAGGAAAAACCCCCCTGTATATTTCAAACTTATACAATTGGGAAACACTTCCATTCCCGATATACACAACATCAAGGAAGAAATGATCGTATGTACAGTCTTTTGCTTTCTACCAAGCACTTTTGAACCTCAGCAGTTTCGTGATTTGCGATCGACCTATAATAATCAAAATTAACCATTGCTTATGCTGCAAATCTTCAAAACCTGCTGCCTGGCCACAAAAATACAAAGTTATTATACCGCAGAACCATATATATAAAGTATATATAGTATGGTTTTTACATATTTTTAATACTTGCAGGCGAAATGCAATATAATACATATCAAGCTAAACAGGAACATTATTCTCCAGTATGCGATACAACAAGTTTAATTTTCCGCCCACACTGTATCCCTCTCCAGAGAGGACCGACACCGTTCTCAAAAAAAACGCTATCCCTCACATAAAGGTCGGGTGATCATGGCTGTTCAACACATTTTGCTCGGTATGCTGAGTTTGAAACCCAGTACAGGTTATGACTTGAAAAAAATGTTTGATGCGGGCGACCGACTCGCTCGATCGCACATCTCTCTCAGCCGCATCTATCCGGTATTGAAATCGATGAGTGAACAGAGTCTGGTCACATTTGAAGAAGTGCCCCGCACCGGCAGCCCTGACATTAAAATCTACACCATTACCCCCAAAGGGATGGGGTTCTTCCTGGACTGGCTGCGGGAACCAATCTGCGGAGACCGCTATCGTTTCACCCATTTTCTGGAAAAGATTTCTTTTTCACCGATGCTGGAAAAAAAAGATGTTCTGATGTTAATCGACGATGAATTGAATTTCCGCCGCGAACAGCTTGAAAAAGCACGCAACACCAGCATTGTACCCCTTGAAGATTACAGTCCTGACGATATTCACCATTTCCAGCGCTTTGCACAGATCAGTACTTTTCTCGAAGACTTCGGAAATGCCAACCTGGAAAATTTCATCCGCTGGCTGGAAAGAACCCGTGAACACGTTGATGAAAAATGGTGATGCACGCTGCATAAAATCGTGTAAGCGATTGATCTCAAAACCAGAAATTCGTTCATTAAGTTTGTCATACCGATTTCAATCATTGTTGCAGATATCAAACGATTGAAGTAGTACTTCCAATTGAAACATTTTCATCAAATCGGTTTTGCCGACGCAAAATATAGGAGAAAAATATGAAAACTGTCGGATATATTGGATTAGGACTGATGGGCAAAAACATGGCCCGCAACATTATGAAAGCCGGTTACCCACTGGTAGTGCATAACCGCAGCCGGGGCAAAGTGCAGGAACTGGTTGCCGAAGGCGCAAAAGAAGCCTTCAATCCGGCCGAGGTTGCCGCCCGATGCGACGTAGTCTTCACCAACCTGCCTGACTCACCGGACGTGGAACTGGTCGCCCTGGGCGAACAGGGAATCATCGAAAGCGCCCACCCGGGACTGATCTTTGTCGACAATTCGACGATCAAACCGGCCACAGCGCGCATGATCGCCGGGAAACTGGAAGAAAAAGGCGTGCGCTGTCTGGATGCCCCAGTCAGCGGTGGAGACATCGGCGCAAAGAAAGGCACCCTCTCGATCATGATCGGCGGTCCGGCCGATGCCCTGGAAGAAGTACTCCCCATTCTGGAAGCGATGGGCAAAAGCATCACTCATGTGGGGGATGCCGGTGCAGGCCAAATTGCCAAAGCCGCCAACCAGATCATGGTGGCTGCCCAGATGGTAGCGATGGGTGAATTGCTGATCCTGGCCCAAAAGGCCGGCGCAGACCCGGAAAAAGTGATCCGGGCAATCCGCGGCGGGGCGGCCCAATGCTGGACGCTGGACAATAAACCGCAGCGCCTGTTTGCCGGCAACCGTCAGCCCGGCTTCAAAGCCTATATGCAAGCCAAAGATCTGAACATTGTGATGGAAACCGCCCGCACGTATGGCGTTCCCGTCCCAGGCACAGCAGTGAACACCCAGTTGTTCAATGCCATGCTGGAAAATGACATGGCCGAACTGGATAATTCTGCCGTGCTGGGCATCCTCGAAAGCCTGGCGGGAATCACTCTGCAAGAAAATAAAGCGCAAGAGTGAGGTTCTGTCGCATTCAGCACATGATCGGGTATAGTTAAGCGGCCAGCCATATTTGCCCCAAAACTGTGACAAAAGTCGCAGACACCCCTGCAAAGCGGGATTATTATAGACAAAACGGTTTAAATAATGGAGGAAACATGCCAGCACAACTGTACATACTCACCCTGGTCACATTTATCCACAACTTGCTCACCGCCGTGTGGGTTGGCGGATTATTCACGCTGACCATCACCCTGATGCCTGCTTCCCGCAAAGCCCTGGGCATGGGCCCGGAAATGATCAACCTGCTGGAAAAGGTCAAAGAACACCACCGCCGGTTTATCTATGTGGCGATCCAGGGTCTGCTGGCAACCGGACTGTTCCTGGGAAAAAGCAACCCCATCCCCAAGAGTTTATTTTCATTCACCAATCCTTACGACTCGGCCATGACGATCAAACTTATCCTGCTGGTGGCAATGACCGTCATCGCAATTATGCGCAGCCGCCGCCCGCATAAAAAAAGCGAATCGGGCAAGCCAGACAAGACTAACATGATCCTGATGGTTGCCAACCTGTTCTTGGGATTGGTGGTGCTGCTGTTAAGCGGCTACATGGATTCCGTAGCAGGTTTCATGATGACAGGAAAATAACCTCCGTTGAAGATATACACTCACACCATAGCTCCCACAGATAAACTTCTGCGTGAGCTATGGTTTTCATGTTTCTCATCAGTGCAAATCTTGAGAACAAATCCCGAGTTACATCAATCCCTGATTTCCTAATCCCTAATCAACCATTCCCTAATTCCCTGTATTACCAGGTATAGTTAAGCGGCCCACCATCACGGGGTCTCAACGTCAGACCCGACACACAGGAGAAACAGTGAAACGAGCATTCCGCTGGTACGACAGCATCACAATCAACAGTTTCTGGTTTGCTCTCACCGCCCGCTCCCAGATGCTCAGCGCCCTGTTGGTGCCGCTGCTGGTGCAGCAATACATGGGGGAATCCGCAAAAGGTGCGTACCTGGGCAGGATGCGCCTGTGGTCTCTGATGACAGCCCTCTTGATGCAAGCCCTGATGGGTATGCTCTCTGACCGCAGCACTTCCCGCTGGGGCCGCCGGCGGCCCTTTATTGTCGCTGGCGCCCTGGGTGAAGCGCTGATACTGATTTTGATGGGCTTCGCCGTGGGCATGGAAGGCCTCAACGGCTACATGGTTTTACTCGTCTTATATATCCTTTCCAGCCTGTTTTCCAATACCGCCCAAAGCGCGGTACAGGGATTGATCCCTGATGTAGTACCGCACGACAAACGCGGCATCGTCTCCGGGGTTAAGGCCCTGTTTGAAGTGCCCCTGCCGATGATCTTCGTTTCCCTCGTGATCGGGAAAATGATCAGCCGGGGCAACATCAGTGAAGCGATCACCGCCATTATCGCTACTTTAATCGTGTGCATGCTGATAACCCTGCTTGTACCTGAAGAACGACTTAAAAGAAACCCTGCGCCGTTTGACTGGCAGCCTTTCCTGCGCCTGTTCATCATGACCGGCTGCTTTACCCTGATCATCGTCGGCACCGGTGCTCTGGTCAAAAGAGCCAGCCTGATCGAGCTGTCCTTCCCCTCCCTGCCGCAAAATGTAATCATCGCCGTCACCGCCATCCTGGGGATGACGACGGCAGTTGTGCTGGGGGTGTGGGCAAGCGTGCGCATCAGCGTCGGCAAAGAGATCCGGCAGCGGAAAGCCTTTACCTGGTGGGTCACCAACCGGCTGGCCTTTCTGGTGGGGGCAACCAACCTGGGCAGTTTCATACTCTACTTCCTGCAGGAGCGATTTCCCGAACTGCAAGGCGAAAAAGCCGCAGGGCCTGCCTCAACGTTGATCATGTTCGTCGGATTCACCATCCTGCTCTCGGCTCTGCCCAGCGGCTGGCTGAGCGACCGCATCGGCAAGAAAAATGTGTTGATGATCAGCGCTCTGCTGGCGACTGCCGGCACGGCAATCGTGATCACCGGACCAACCCTGACCGCGTTTTACATTGGCGGGGCACTGGCCGGAATTGGGATCGGCTTCTTCTATTCTGCCAACTGGGCATTGGGCACCGAGATCGTGCCGCCCAACCAGGCAGGGCGCTTTTTGGGACTCTCCAACCTGGCCGGAGCGGGCGCGGGGGCAATCGGGGCTTACATCGGCGGGCCAATCGGCGACCAGCTTGGCTACGGATTCCTGCTGGGCATCTACGGCACGATGTTCATCCTGTCCATGCTGGCCCTAAAAGGCATCCCGGACAAGAATTACCGTTCTGCGGAAAAATCTCAAGCCTGAAAATTAACACAACTTATCTTAACAGGAACCTATGCCCAATAATCAAACTGGACTTCCTCCCGACAAAGAACTACGATTAACCGCGCTGGCCTCTTGCTCTGGCTGAGCGTCGAAATTCAGTGCGGAGGCACTGGCGCAGGTTCTGCGCCCGATGAGGAATATTTTTAATATCGAAGATTACCCCAACCTGCTGGCCGGATTGCGCGAGTCGGATGATGCTGCTGTATGGTGTCTTGACGAGGAGCGTGCCCTGGTAATCACCACCGATTTCTTCACGCCAGTGGTGGATGAGCCCTACCTGTATGGCGCCATCGCCGCAGCCAACAGCCTGTCGGATATTTATGCGATGGGCGGACAGCCTTTCCTGGCGCTCAACATTGCGGCCCTGCCACCCAACCTGCCGCCGGAAGTGAATGGCGAAATCCTGCGCGGCGGCGCCGAGATTGCCAAGCAAGCGGGGGTTGTGATCGCCGGCGGGCATACCATCCAGGATAAGGAACCGAAATACGGTCTCATAGTACTCGGATTTTGCGATCCCAACCACATGCTGACCAAAAGCGGGGCATGCCCGGGGGATGTGCTCGTGATAAGCAAACCGCTGGGCTTTGGCGCGTTGACCACGGCCATCAAAGCTGAAAAAGCTGCTGAGGCAGAGATCAATGAGGTAGTGGAGTGGATGCTGAAGCTTAACAAAACCGCTGGAGAACTGGCCGTTAAATACGATGTGCGCGCCGCCACCGATATCACCGGTTTCAGCCTGCTGGGTCACTGCTGGGAGGTCGCTGATGCCTCGCAAGTTGGGCTGCGCTTCCATCTGGGACAAATTCCCCTGGTCAACGGTGCCAAGCGGCTGGCAGAGGAATGGGTCTTCCCGGGTGGGGCGTTTGATAATGAACAGTTCTATGGCTGCCATGTGCGTTTTGATCCGCAGATTACCAAGGAGTCACGCATGCTGCTATTTGACCCGCAGACCAGCGGCGGCCTGATGATGACTGTCCCTGCACACAACGTGGATGCCATGCTGCAAGAGGCAAAACAAATGCAGCAGCCGCTGTGGGTAATCGGTGAAGTGTTTGAAGGGGATGGGATTGAGGTCTTGCCCTGAGCATGCCTGATGCAAGAATCAAAAAAGCACCTCGAATGGGTGCTTTTTCTACCCTTTGGTTTCAAACCAACCCGCCACAGGAGTCTGAAACGCGAGGAGGAAAAGATGTGGGGGGAAAGCGGCTGGCATGGCGTAACTCACGACAGCGCACTATGTTTATTCAACCCGCCCCACTTGGTTGTGTGTAGTTCCAGTATAGAAGAAATGTTGACTTTCGTCATCCGGCAAATGGAGAGAACATAAACTGACCAAAAGATGAGTTTATCACCTGTCCATCTGACGAGGTGCAAATTCATCTGCGGTACAATACTTGCATCACAAGATGGAAGAAAATATACTTGACAAGCAGCTTGAATTCCTGTAATTTGAACATATACGGGTACTTGAAATGAAATGGACGAAAATGACCTCACCTCCGCTCCGTAAATTGATCATCCTGACCGCATTGCTGGCAATCCTGGTCAGTGGAAGCGGTTCGCCTGTGATTGCAGCCAGCGGCACCGCCCAAACTTCCTCCATGCAGGCTGCACCGGCTGACTGGCTCCTTTTCCAGAATTCAACCTGGAAATACAGCATCAGCTATCCGCCCAACTGGACAGCCGCCACGATAATAACGAACAGCAGCAGCCGTCCGCTGAACGTCATCCGTCAGCGGGATGTTCTGACCGGTCTGGCAGGCGCGTCGGTAGCCATTGATGTCTGGCAAAAATCACCAGCCACTGACTTGATGACCTGGATCAATAGCCATCAGCGCCAAATGCTGGACTTTGCCGAAGTGCCCATCCCTGGTGCAACCAATGCGGTCATTGGCGGACAGCCGGCTTTGATCGTTGGTCAAGCGGATAGCGGCATGTCGGCCGGGGCTATGATGGCCTATATCAACGCCGCTGACCGGGTGCTGCTGGTGCAATACATCGCCAGAGACTATGGCAGCGCACTATCTGTTTTCCAAACAATGCTGGACAGCATCACCATTTTCCCCCTTTCGGCTTCTCTGGACAACCAGCCAAAGTCAATCCCGCTGCTGCAGATGCCGCCCTCAGAAGCGGGGCACAAAGGCGGAAGCTGTGTGCTGGCGCCTAATGGCGAAGGCTGCTGCGGACACCCGCAAATTACCCACTGGCGCTGCGCTGCTGACAGCATCACCGGCGACCACAAGGGCAATTGTGTCTATTGGGCAGCCCTGAA
>JAIOTF010000001.1 GCA_021107195.1 Anaerolineaceae bacterium
CACCCAAGGAAACATCCGGGAATGTAATCCAAACTGCAGCAGTCAAAGGAAAAACACCAACCCCACTGGCGTCCGTACGGCCGGGCTAAAAATCCACCTTGAACGAAAATAATTATGCCACCTTAAAACCAAAAGTGACCAAACTCGAAACCTTTATTACCAAGCGCCTTCCCCCTCCCGTTCCCCCAATACGGTCAATAATGCAGAAATCTGAAGAACACCCAGGATCACCAAACCAAACGAAACCCAAACCAGGCCTGCATCTATTTCCAAAAAGGCAAGTATCGGAAAATAAGCAGCCGCCACGCCAATCGCCAAAAGGGGGATACCGCCCCACACCAGCAGCTGTGTCAAGCCAATTGCAAGATTGCCAATCATCTTTCCTGCCATCAATTGGGTTGGCGACACAGAGGTGAGCAAAATCTCTGCGGTGAAGTTGGTTTTTTCATCCACAACTGCATTCAGCATATAGCCACTGGTGACACCAATAATAACGGTGAAGAGCAAAGCAAATACCATTGGGACAGCGATCTGCGAGATAAGCCCCAAGCCTGCCCCTTCCACTTTCTCTCCATTGTCGATCACTTCTAATTCGCTGCCCTCCAACAAACGCACAGCAATGTCTTCTGGTTGCAAAGCCGCCAGATTTTGGCGCAGAAGATCTTCCATTGCCTCCTGCACTTCATCATCCGGGATCTGATATGCCGTCATCCGCACACGCCCCGTTTCAAAATAATCTTCTTCAATGATATAAAGTGCCTCAAGCTGCTCTGCATCCAAAGCCGCTCGCCCGCTGGATTCATCGGGAAACGCCCGAAGCTCAACTTCTGTATCAAAACGTCCCGCATTCTCCCCCTGCATTACAAATTCTTCAATTCGCCCGGTCAAATCCACATAACCCACTGGCTTCTTGTTCAAGACGGAAAAAACCGTGATCATGCTAGCTAACCCGGTAAGTACAAGGATTAATATTGGACTCAACAAAACCAGTATAAACCGCTTGCGAAACACGATCCGGGAATACTCAAATCGAGCCACCTTCCACAATCCGCGCAACATCACTCCGCCTCCCCATTCACAATTTGAATGAAGATCTCCTCTAATGAAGGCGCTGCCACAGCAAAACTCTCCAATGAAATCCCGCGGGTCACAAGTGCCTTCAGCAATTGATCGGCGCTGGTGCACTCTGCCAATTGCAGACGAGTTGAGCCGTTCTGCGGCTCCATTGCTGTTACACCCGGCAGATCAGCAGGCAGCGCTTCCGGTGAGCTGACGATCACTGCCTGCGATACATACTCCCTGCGAATCTCGGCCAGCTTGCCGTACAACACAAGCTGCCCCTTGTTGATCAAAGCGGTCCGGTCGCACAGCACTTCCACCTGGTGCATTTGATGAGTACACATCACGATCGTTACCCCGCGTTCGCGCTCCTGGCGAAAGATATCTTTGACCATCTGGGTATTAACCGGGTCAAGTGCGGTGAATGGTTCATCAATGATGATCAAATCCGGTTGGTGGATCAAGGTGGCGATCAACTGCGCTTTTTGCTGCATTCCTTTGCTAAGCTCTTTGATCTTTTTCTTGCGGTGTTCAGCCAGGTCAAACTGCTCAAGATATTCCTGCAATCGTTCCCTGGCATCCGTCCGAGGCATTCCTTTCAACGAGGCAAGGTATAACAAACACCTCTCCAGTGAAATGTCCTGATACAACCCGCGTTCCTCAGGGAGATATCCAATACGCTGTTTTGCCCCTTCGCTCATCTCCCCACCCAGCACACAGACCTTCCCTTCATCAGGTTTGTAAATATCCAGAATAATACGAATGGTGGTCGTCTTCCCGGCGCCATTTGGCCCCAGCAATCCAAATATCTCTCCCGGTGCCACGCCAAAAGAGACACCATCCACAGCTTTCATGCTGCCAAAAGACTTGCTGATCTGATTGACTTCAATGACATTCATTCAGTTTTCCTCCATAATCCAATCCAGTGCAATCGATTATAACAAAACCGCGTCAAACCATACCAATAAACCGATTTCATCGCGATCATATACTAATGGAGAATTCCTCCTGACACATTGCCGGTCTGGGGGATTTCCATATGGTCAGATTAAGGATTAAAAACCTGGCCATTTGAACAGTCGAAATAAAAAAGGGCCGATTGCTGTCGGCCCTTGCATTCTTTACTTGATGTAATATCGAGGGTCAAATCGCAATCCTGGCTTCCTGCAGGGACGCTCCCGCCATCAACAGCCCCAGCTGTTCACGGTTAGCGGTATCCACAGCCACAACTGCCACGATCTCACCGCGATACATCACCGCAATGCGATCGGAAAGCGCCATGATCTCATCCAGCTCGGCCGAAACCAGCAGCACAGCCAGACCTTCATCCCGCATTTCAATGATCTTGCGATGAATATACTCGATGGAACCCACATCCAGACCACGGGTCGGCTGGTTAGCCACCAGCAGCTTCACCGGTCGGGAAAGCTCACGGGCAACGATCACTTTCTGTTGGTTTCCACCCGAAAGCGTAGAGGCAACAGCCCGTGAACTTGGCGTACGCACATCAAACTGCTCAACCAACTCCTCGGCATTCTTTGCGATTTCTGCCTCTTGTACCCAACCCACCTGATTGGAAAACGGCTTTTGATAATAGGTACACAACACCAGATTATCAGCAATCGGATAGGAAAGCACCAAACCATGCCGCTGGCGGTCTTCAGGAATATGAGCCAGACCTGATTCGATCAAAGGACGCGGGGGCTTGCCAGTCGCATCCTGCCCATTCAACCACACATGCCCGCGATATACGGACCGCAGCCCGGTGATGGCCTCTACCAATTCGCGTTGGCCATTCCCTTGCACACCGGCCACACCAAAAATTTCACCGGCACGTACTTCCAGAGAGACTTCCTTCACTGCTTCCATGTTCCGGTCGTCCAATACGATCAAATTCTCAACTCGCAGAATTTCGCCGCTGGGATGCGCCGGTCCTTTTTCCACCTGGAGCAGCACCTCACGCCCTACCATCAAAGCTGCAAGTTCAGCCTCATTGGTCTCCTTTGGACGGGTATGGCCAACGATCTTCCCTCCGCGTAGCACGGTAATGCGATCGGCAATTGCCATCACTTCTTTGAGCTTATGTGTAATAAAGACGATCGACACACCCCGTTTTTTCAGCTCACTCATAATGCGGAAGAGGTCTTCCGCTTCCTGCGGGGTCAACACAGCAGTTGGTTCATCCAGAATGAGGATATCGGCTTTGCGATACAAAGCCTTGATGATCTCTACACGCTGCTGAACACCAACCGGCAAATCCCCCACGATCGCATCCGGATCAATATCAAGCCCATACAACTGAGACAATTCGCGTACCTGGCCAGCAACAGCAACCCGATCCAAAAGACCGCTTTTCACAGTCTCTGCCCCAAGCATGATATTCTCGGTGACGGTGAAGACCGGTACAAGCATAAAATGCTGGTGAACCATACCTATTCCAACATCAATCGCGTCCTTGTGAGAGTCAAATGTAACCAGCTTGCCCTGCACCTCGATCTCGCCTTGATCCGGGCTTAGCAAGCCATACAACATATTCATCAAGGTCGTTTTTCCGGCGCCGTTTTCCCCCAGCATGGCATGGATTTCTCCCTGCTCCAGGTCAAAATTGACATTGTCGTTGGCCAAAACGCCCGGAAATTTTTTGGTAATGCCATTCGCCTCAAGAACTTTGGTCATGTCTCTGTCTCCACAGCATACCTGATTTAGGGAAGAAAATTTGCCGCGACAAATCCAAAAATATGCCTGGCGAAGTTCCATTTCTGCATCACTACAACAGTTGTAAAAGTATACTAGGGTTCAGAATTCAACGCAAGAGTAGTTCTCTCCTGGCAGGTACCTGTTCCATACTTGCAAAAAATCCCGGCCATAAGATCAGGAACTGCGCCTTTAGCTGTACAGTATAATTACCACATTATCCGGTTTCTACAGGTGACCAGGATACGATCAATTCATAGGAGGATTACAATGTCCATGACGTCTCGTGAGCGAGTTCTGACAACCTTGAAGTTTCAAGAGCCGGACCGCGTACCCATCATTCTTGGTGTCAGCAATGCCACCGGCATTAAAATGCGCCCCTACCAGCGGCTGAAAGAGCTTCTGGGCATCCAGGCCGAAGACCGCTATGTCTACGATTGGCCCGAACTGGGTACCGCTTTACCCGATGAAGCCACCATGCAACGTTTGCACAGCGATGTGCGCGGCGTACTCGATCGCCTGCCCAAAGCAATCCACGAACGCAACAAGAACCGCCCCGAGCACGCTGACTGTATCGACGATTGGGGAACAGGACAAAAAGAGATCGAACCTGGCATCTGGTATCCTGGCATCCATCCCATGACCGATGCCGGCACCATTGAAGAGATTGAAAACTACCCCAACTGGCCGGACATGGATGATCCTTATCGGGTGTCGCACGTAGCCGAAGAGACCAGAAAACTGCGGGGAGAAAACCTATACGCAGTCATGGGTACGCCCTGGCTGCTCTTCCCCTTCGAGCGCGCCTTCGCCCTGCAGGGTATGGATAAATTCCTGCTCAATATGGCCATGAATCCTAAATTTGCCAAAGCCCTGCTCCAAAAGAACCTGGATTTGTGCAAACAGCTTATGGGGCACTTCCTTAAAGCCGCCGGTGACAATCTGGATATCATTAAAATCGGCGATGATCTCGGCACTCAGGAAAAACTGATGATCTCGCCGCGCATGTACCGCAAGATCCTTAAGCCAATCCATGCCGACTTGATCTCCTTCATTAAAGAACGCACCAACGCCAAGGTCTTTTTCCACACCGATGGTGACGTCTTTGACCTGATTGATGATTTCATCGAGATGGGTGTCGATATTCTCAACCCCATCCAGACCTCTGCCGGCAAGATGTCCAATCTGGAAGAATTGAAGAAGAAAACCTATGGCAAGATGGTGCTGTGCGGTGCAGTCGACACCCAACACATCCTGCCCTACGGAACCCCCGAAGAGGTTGAAAAAGAAGTACTTCGGGTGATGGATATTCTCGCCCCGGGCGGCGGTTACATGGTTGCCTCTGTCCATACAGTCATGCATGAAGTTCCCCCCGAGAACATTCTGGCAATGGTCGATGCTGTAGAAAAATATGGAAAATAACCTCCTGGATAACACTTCACAAAAGCAAATCGAAACGGGCAGCGAAATCGCTGCCCGTTTCTTATTTTCTTCATAAGGGTCTATACACAACCCTTCCAATCCTTAATTATTCTTTTTCGTATGGTACGCCATCGGCAGCGGGAACCTGAGTTCGGCCAACCACACCAGCCAAAACGATCATCGTCACCAGATAAGGCGCCATCAACAGGAATTCCGATGGGATCGGCACTTTGAGAATCGCCAGCTTTGAGGCAAGCGCATCCGAAAAGCCAAACAATGTGCCCGCTGCGAACGCACCCGCTGGAACAAAGTTACCAAAGATCATTGCCGCCAGACTGATAAAGCCGCGTCCGGCAGTCATCACTTCATCAAACCGGCCTACCGAGCCCAAAGTGAAGTAGGCGCCACCGAAACCTGCCATCATCCCCCCCATCACAACCGCCACATATCTTGTTCGGTACACATTGATACCCAAAGTATCAGCTGCCTTGGGATGTTCACCCACAGCTCGCAAACGCAGCCCCCAACGGGTGTAATACAGCGCAATCGTCAAGACAACAATGAAAACAAACATAGCATACACAAACATATTGTTGCTGAAGAGGATCGGACCAATGAATGGGATTTTTGACAATCCCGGGATATCCCAGGTGGGAAAACGGCCCGGATTATTCAATTGTTGATATTTCTGCAAAAATTTTGCCGAGAAGAAAGAGGTCATTCCCGTAGCGAGGATATTGATCATCGTGCCAGAAATGATCTGGTCTGCTTTATATTTGATCGACAACACAGCATGCAGCAAACCAAGCAACCCGCTGAAGATCACTGCCGCCAGCAAACCGATCCAGATATTGGTCAGACTGCCCACCAGCGTCGCAACGAATGCACCGCTCAACATCATCCCTTCAATAGCAATATTGACCACACCCGAGCGTTCACACAAAATACCTGACATCGCACCCAGAGTCAATGGCACCGCCTTGATCAAAGACGAGTTGATCAAACCTGCCAGATTAAGAGATTGCTCCGCTGCTGCCCAGGTCAAAAACGAAAAGACAAAGAAAGCAGCTACCAGACCCAAAACGAGATTGGTCCAATTCTTAAATCCGCGCACCAATTGATACGCACCAAGCGCTGCGCATATAAAACCCAGAATATTGATCACGATTGATGAAGGAATGATCCAATCCGGGGCCACAACATCCGAACCGCCAGGGCTCATCCTGAAAGTCGTAACCAGACTTGTATCCAATCCTCTGGAAAAGAAACCAAAAACCATCACTGCAATCAACAGAAATACAACGCCCATCGTTCGCTGGCGGGTCGGAGAAGTGTATTCAAATGCTCCATGGTTCATTTGTTTGGTAGAAGTTGTCATGGCTTAGTTGCCTCCCCAACCGCTGAGTTTGACTCCCGCCTCTTCGAAATCCGGTTCTTTGAGGCGGTAAATAGTACGAATAATCGCCGGTGCAGCGATAAATGCCAGAATAAAGGCTTGCAGGATTGAAATAATATCGATTGGAATGCCTGCCGTAAGCTGCATTTGCACCGCACCATTGCGCAAAAAACCAAACAGGAGTGCTGCCAGAATAACACCAAAAGGATGGCTCTTGCCGATTAAGGCCAGGGCGATAGCGTCGAAACCATAACCGGAGGAAAATGCCACCGCCAAATTGTGATTGATACCCAGCACCTCATTTGCCCCTGCCATACCAGCCAAAGCACCGGAAAGTGACATGGCAATCACTGTATTGACTACAATGTTCATCCCGGCATAGCGGGCAGCATTCATATTTGCGCCAACCGTTCGTAATTCAAAACCCCAGGTGGTTTTGAACAAAAGGATGTACACCAACAAAGCCATCAACAATGCAATGAAGAAACCGGAATGGAAACGGATCGGGTGTGCAAAGAAGCGGGTCAACATTGCACTTTCCTCAATCTTAGCGCTAACAGGAATAAATTTATCAGGATCTTTCAACAAGCCAGTCAGGAAAAACTCGCTGAGCCGGAAAGCAATATAGTTCATCATGATCGAGTTGATCACTTCATGTGCTCCGGTTTTGGCTTTTAAGATACCTGGGATAAAGCCCCACAGGGCACCTCCCAAAGCCCCCGCCAGCATTGACAATGGCACATGAATAATGTGCGGCAGGCCTTTCAGATAAATTCCGGCCGTAACGGCGCACAATGCGCCAATGAAGATCTGTCCTTCGGCACCGATGTTGAACAAGCCAACCCGAAAGCCCAATGCCACAGCCAACCCGGCGAAAATATACGGGGTTGAAGCCACGAGGCTTTCAAAGAAAGGATTGAATGCCCGTCGTATTGCCTCCGCATCGCCAGATTGCAGTGCCGCCACAATCTTGCTCGGTGTGCCAATTGCACCCGTGAACAACGCCTCGTAAGTCTTCCAAACCGCCTGCAAGGCAACTTTCAACCCTTCTCCAAAAGAAGGAGCGGTATAAACTTCCTCAGTGGTCAATGCCACCAATAAACCGCCCAGGATCAAACCGGAAATGATCGCCAGAATGGTCACAGTGGTAGAGCTTTTCGATAACTCGCTCAAAAAGACCTTGCCAGCATCCTTTTTCTTCGGTTCTTTGGCCTTCGTTTTCTGCATTTTTTCTTCGCTCATAGATGACATTCCTTATGTATCAAGCTTCCGCTGCCGTTGAGACAACGCCTGCCATCAGCAAACCAATCTGTTCTTTGGTTGCTTCAGCCGCAGGAAGAACGCCGACGATCTTGCCGTCGAACATCACCGCAATACGATCTGAGAGCTGCATGACTTCATCCAACTCCGTAGAAACAAGCAATACTGCTACCCCTGCGTCTCGTTTTTCAATCAACCGATGATGGATATACTCAATTGATCCAACATCCAGACCACGCGTCGGTTGGGACGCGATCAACATTTTGATCGGCCGTGAAAATTCGCGGGCCACGATGACTTTCTGCTGATTCCCGCCAGACAAAGACCCCACCGTCGTCACCGAATTTGGTGTGCGAACATCAAATTTATTAATCAAATCGTCCGCTGTCTTTAACAAGATATCCTGTTGCATTAATACACCACGCGCATTCGGTTCAATATAATAGGTATTGAGTACTAAATTATCGACAATGGGAAAATTCAAAACAAGGCCATCTCTCTGCCGATCTTCCGGAATATGAGCTGTACCCAATTCGGTGATCTTTCGTGGAGACGCGCCGGTAATATCTTCACCCAGCAATGTGATCTCGCCATCCACAGGATGCGCCAAACCCGTTAAGACCCGCACCAATTCGGTTTGCCCATTCCCCTGCACACCGGCGATACCCAGAATTTCTCCCGAACGGATTTCAAAAGAAACACCGTCAATCGCAAGCTGATCACGATCATCCAGTGCCACCAGGTTCTCCACCTTGAGCACAGCATCCTTGGGATCAGCTGGTTTCTTATCCACGTTCAATTCAACTGCACGCCCTACCATCATCGAAGCCAGCAATCTTTGATCGGCTTCCTGCGGCGTCGTGCTGCCCACCACCTTGCCCCCGCGAATCACGGTGATCTGGTCTGCAAATTCCAGAACCTCGCGCAGCTTATGCGTGATGAAAATAATGGACTTGCCTTTTTCAACCAGCTTGCGCATGATCGTAAAAAGCTCGTCCACCTCTTGAGGTGTCAACACCGCTGTCGGTTCATCCAAAATGAAAATATCTGCTTCGCGATAAAGCAATTTAATGATATCTACCCGCTGCTGTGCCCCCACAGAAAGATCCTTGACGTATAGATCGGGGTCAACTTCCAGGTGATATTGTTCAGAAATCTCTCGAATGCGAGCCGCAGCAGTCTGGCGATCCAGAAGACCATTAGGCTGGAGGTTTTCATATCCCAGCATCACATTTTCGGTAACAGTGAAAACCGGCACTAACATAAAATGCTGGTGCACCATACCGATGCCTGCTGCAATTGCGTCGCTGGGAGAATTGACTTCCAGCTTATTCCCCTTAACGAAAACTTCCCCTTCATCAGGATCATACAATCCGTAAAGGATGTTCATTAATGTTGTCTTGCCGGCACCATTTTCCCCCAATAAGGCGTGTATCTCTCCCTTTTCGAGAGTTAAATCGATATGATCATTTGCCAAAACACCAGGAAACCGTTTGGTGATACCACGCAATTCAAGAACAGGATCCATGATCACCTCGGAATTAGAATCTTAACGCAAGTGATAAATTTTACCACAGCCCTTCACTATCTATATAATGAACTCGAAAAAATAACTGCTTCATAACCAGTGAAAATCTGTCCAGGGCTTTGGTAAAACTTCCGGGTCAGGGAAAACCCTGACCCGGATTTAATGATCAGATATTCATCTGACACAACCGCCCAAATTACTTGGTAACGATTTCGCCAGCGATGATCGCGGCTTCCAGCTCTTCCAATTCGGCCTTGAGCTCGGCAGGAATCTTGTCAGCCATTGTGGCACCCAACTGGATACCAACACCGCCATTTTCCAGAGTACCAATCCAGGTACCAGCTTCAAAAGCGCCGTCCTGAACAGACTTGGAAGTCTCGTAAACGAACTTGTCCATGTTCTTCATAGCGGAGGCCAGAACAAAATCGGCCTGTGCTTCGTAAGCCAGGGACCAGTCGTTGTCAACACCGATCAACCAACCAGTGCCGCGTTCTTCCATAACTGCCAGCGTACCGGCGCCAACGGGGCCAGCAACAGGCATGATGATGTCGGCGCCTTCGTCCATCAGGCTCTCGCCCATGGCACGGCCGTCGTCAAGGCTCTCGAAATTACCAACCTGGAGACCATCCTGTTTTTCATAGTCCCAGCCCAGAACTTTCACATCGGTGCCGTGCACTTCGTTGTAGTGGCGCACGCCCAGCACAAACCCATCCATGAAGACGGTGGTGGCGGGGAAGGCGATACCAACGTAAGTGCCAACAATGCCGGTCTCGGTCATGCCAGCGGCCAGGTAACCATTCAGGAAAGTGGCCTCATTGATGGCAAAACCGCTGCCACGCAGGTTCGAAAAGTCAAGCCAATCTACGTCAATAGTCGCATAATTCTGGTCGGGATTGGCTTCAGCAGCTGCTGCTGTGGCGTCTGCCAGCAAAAAACCAACGGAGATGATCAGGTCACAACCTTCTTCGACGAATGCGTTCAGATTTTTCTCGTAGTCGGTCTGCTGCTGGGATTCAAGGTATTTACCTTCGATGCCGAAATCGGCGATGGCATCTTCGATACCCTTCCAGGCTGTCGCATTGAAAGACTCGTCATCAACACCGCCAACATCGGTCACCTGGCAGATCTTGACTGCTTCTACTGCGGGCGCTTCCTCAACTGCAGGTGCTTCTTCAGCAGCGGGTGCTTCTTCTGCTGCCGGTGCTTCTTCAACTGCGGGCGCTTCCGGTTTCGGTGCGCAGGCAGTTAAAAGCATGGAAAAAACCAGCAAAGCAGCGAGAATGACACTCAACTTCTTATACATGTGAACTCCTCCTTAAATTTTGGTACATAAGACATGAAATTACAGAGACACGTATCCCTGTAACTTGAAAGTATACACAGCCTGATATAAAAACGCAAGGGATTAATTGTTAACACTGCCAGAAAAAAATACTGGAGGAAACCTCCTCCAGTATCGTGATTTTATCGTGGATCAGCTCTTTTGTGCTTCACCTCGCCGGACGCCCAGCATCATTACAAATGCAAAGACCAGAAAGATCGGTGAAAGCAGCATCATCAAGCGGTAATCGTTGCCGCCCAACTCGATGATCCCGCCAAATGCCACCGGTCCAAAAATAGCAGCAGTTTGTGAGGCGAAATAATACAATCCGGTATACGTGCCGATATGGTCATCATCTGTCATATCGACCACCATCGGCAGAGAATTGATATTGATCAATGCCCAGCCAATCCCGGCCAGCATCAATACCAGCGATACCGGGTACACGCCAAACCCCATAATTGAAGAAAGGGGATTTGCCAGCATTGCAGGCGGCAGGAAATACATCAATAAAATACACAGCGCCATGATCGAAATCCCGGTCATGATCGTGCGTCGGCGGCCAAATTTTGCGGCAATATACCCCGATGGAATTGCAAAAATCAGGAAAATGAGCGAGATGTATGTAAGCTGAAACCCGCTGTCAGCCGCTTCCAATCCTAAATGTTTTACCCCATAGAGCGTGAAGAATGCTTCAACTGCGTTATAGCTCAGGAACCAGAACAATATGGCCAGCAAGATGCGCGAGGCACTCTTGTCTGCCTGGTTGAAAACATCCTTAATGTTGTCGAAAACACTTTTCTCTTCGCCCTGCTCGCCTTTCATCTCAACCAAATGTATCTTCTTGGCAACGTATTCACGCGGCTCCCGGATGAAAATCAACACCAGCAAAGCTGAAATCAACACCAGGCCAGAACCCATCCAGAAAGCGTAAGCCGGGTCCATGGCATACAGCTTGGCCCCCACCGCAAAAGAAAGAACAGCCCCCAGACCACCCATCAAATTGATCACACCATTCGCCTGAGAACGAAACCTGGATGGGGTGATATCCGGCATTAATGCAACGATCGGCGTGCGCCAGATGGCCATGCTCAACAAGAGAATCACACAGCTCATGAGGAATAACGGCAAGGCCGAAGTCAGGGGAATGAAACCAAAGGCGATCGCTCCAAACGGCGCCCCCAGCAACACAAAAGGCAGTCGGCGGCCTAGCGGCGTCCGCAGCCTGTCGGAGAATACGCCCAAAGGGGGTTGGATCATCAATGCCGCAATGTTGTCAAGCACCATGAAGAAACCAATCCAACCGGCAGTAAGACCATACTTGCCGTCCAACATCAAGGGCACATACGCGTTATACACCGACCAAATGACACTGACTCCAAAAAAGCCAAACCCCAGCAGGAAAGTTTTTGGATAGCTGAACTTCTTTTCTTCCGTCATCTTTGCTTCGCCTCCATAAGATTATTGTTAGTATTCAGGTTACATTTTTTCGGATTTTAGTTTTTCCAGGAACGCTCTATCCTCGGCAGACAGTTCCAGGTGCTCCAGCAGATCGGGCCTGCGCTGCCAGGTGCGCAGCAAAGCTTGTTCCCGTCGCCAACGGGCAATTCGCCCGTGATTCCCCGAAAGCAGCACTTCCGGCACTTCCCATCCGCGGAAGCTCATCGGCCGCGTATAATGCGGGTATTCCAGCATACCGGAGGCATGCGAATCATCCATCGCCCCATCCGGATCGCCCAGTGCCCCGGGGATCAAACGAGTCAGCGCATCAATCAAAGACAAAGCCGGCAGCTCGCCGCCAGTCAACACATAATCCCCAAAAGATATCTCATCCGTCACCAGATGCTGACGCACGCGCTCATCCACACCCTCATAACGCCCACAGAGCAGCGCCAGATGCGGATATTGTGATAGTTCCAGCGCCACCTTCTGGGTGAAGGTGCGCCCCTGCGGCGTCATCAGGATCACGGGGCAATCCGGTGATTCACCAAGCACATCTTCCACAGCGGCAAAGATCGGGTCCGGTTTCATCACCATCCCGCCCCCGCCGCCATAAGGGGTATCATCGGTTACACTGTGCTTGTCCATCGTCCACTCACGGATATCATGCACATCCACTTCCAGCAGCCCGCGCAGAACAGCCCGATTCAAAATACTCAGTTCAAGATAGGGATGGATCATGCCAGGAAATAAAGTAAACACATCAAAGCGCATAGCAGTATTGTAGTTTGAAGCATCGGGCTTTGCAAGCAAATCGAACACCATTCATAAAAGACTGAAGCACCAGATGTTGATGCAATCCCCTGTTTTGTCAGATTTTGTCATCCTTGACGGAGAATTAATTGAAATGGTAAGATGAAGTTATGTATCTCAAAGGAAGTAACTGGAGTATGAATAAACGCCGTCGGCGGCGGATCAAGCCCTGGCGCATTTTAATCCTGGTTGTACTGATAGTCGGTGCCTTATACGTTAATCAAGTGATCGTGCCAACCACGCCGCCGCTTTTCATCCCTACCCCAACCGCCACCCGCTCACCAGAAACCTATATCAGTGAGGGTGAAGGCTTTTTGGCAGAAGGGAAAATTGGCCCGGCAATTCAATCGTTTGAAAAGGCCATCCAGGCAGACCCAAAAAACCCGGCTAATTTTGTAACGACCGCCCGTCTGCAAATCTATTCAGGACTGTATTCCCAGGCTGCTACGAATGCTGAAAACGCCTTGCTGCTCAATGCCAGCAACTCGATGGCACACGCTTTGCGCGGCTGGGCTTTGGGCTTCACTGGCGACTATCTTCAAGCCATTGGCGCAATCGACCGTGCCATTGAACTGGATGCCAATAACGCCGCCGCCTATGCCTATAAAGCAGAAATATTGATCCTGCAATCCCAGGAAGGTCTGGGCGATCTGGGAACACTGGACAAAGCCGTAGAAGCTTCCCGCACCGCCGAAGTTATGGCCCCAAACAGTCTTGATGCTCACCGGGCACGCGGCACTGTTCTGGAATTCACCGGAAACTACGAAGAAGCTGCCCGCGAATTTGAGGCAGCAATTGCCGGCACCATTTGGCATTAGGCCGCAATTACCGCTATTTGCAGCAATATGATAAGGCAGTGGAAGAATTCAACCGGGCCAATGCCCTTAACCCGCCCGACCCCATGCCAGACACGAACATTTCCCGCACGTACGCGACCGTGGGTGAATATGCCAAAGCAATCCAGTATGCCCTGCAGGCTGTCAAAGATACGCCTTCAGACCCCTACATGCACGGCAATCTGGGGCAGATGTATTACCGTAATCGGGAATATCAATCAGCAGCAGATTCACTCAGTCTGGCGGTACATGGGGGACTCACTGAGGATGGCAACGAAGTGGAAGGTCTGCCATTGGACTATGGCCGAGTGGCAGAATATTACTATACCTACGGTCTCAGCCTGGCCAGGTTGGGTGAATGTGGTGAAGCGCTTCAAATCTCACAATTGCTTGTTCAAGGCGTCCCGAATGACGAAACCGCCGTCTTTAACGCCGATGCGATCATCGAGATCTGCCAGGAAGTGGCGGACTCTCCCATCGCCCCCCAGCTGCCCGAAGCGACCGCCACGCCAGAAAGCACAGAAGCCCCCGAATAAATTATGAACCTGACCGGAAAACACATCGCTTTCCGCAAAAATAGACGCAATCCCCATCCTTACCGCATCCTGGTACTGTTGGGACTGTTGATCATCGGGGTGTTCGTTTTACGCGGCATTGAATCAAGCGAAATCCAATCCCCGTTCTTACCCACCCCGATACCAACGCGCACCGCCAACTCCTTCGCCATGGAAGCGGAAACGCAATTTTTCGCCGGAGACCTGAACAAATCGATCACTGCCTACCAGGAAGCCATTAAGCTTGAGCCAGAGAATGTGGCCCTGATGGCCGAGCTGGCCCGTATACAGGTATATTCCTCAGCACTGTTAACCACTGATGCCGAGAAAAAAGCCCGTTTGCAAGAGGCTTTGGAAACGATCGACCAGGCCGTCGAAGTTGCGCCAGACGACAGCACCGTCCATGCGGTACGCTCCTTTGTTATGGACTGGAATGCCAACCCCTATCTTGCTGGCGACCAACGCGCCACCTTCCTGACCGAAGCCGAACAGGAAGCCGTCCACGCGCTGCAATTGGACAACCAGAACACCCTGGCACTCGCCTATTATGCCGAGATCCTCATCGACCAGCAGAACTGGGTGCAAGCCGAGCAATACAGCCAGCAAGCCCTGGATCAGGATGACACGATCATGGATGTGCACCGCGTGCGCGCCTACGTGCTCGAATCGCTGGGCAATTATGGCGACGCCATCCGCGAATATCAAAAGGCGATTGAAATCACCCCCAATCTGACCCCACTTTATATCTCTATCGGTGTGAATTATCGCCAGTTACAGCAATACGAGATCGCACTGGAATATTTTGCAAACGCCGCCGCAATCAACGACCAATTGGGCATCCAGGACCCCATCCCTTACACTGCTATCGGAAAAACCTACTCCCAAATGGGTGAATTCTTCATCGCTGGCCGCAATGTTCGCAAAGCGCTCAATTTTGATCCCACCAACCCGGACATCTATGGTTCGCTTGGTATGGTCTATTTCAAATCCCGTAATTATGAAGGTTCAATCGAAGCCTTCAAATGTGCCGTGCAGGGGTGTAATGCTGTGGAAAGCTGCGCA